>JBEKGV010000019.1:0-13737 GCA_050012615.1 Acetobacteraceae bacterium
ACCAGCACTGTGCCGCGACAGGTGGCCCGGACAAGCCGGGCCATGACGATAAAGGTAAGGGTCAATCAATTCGCTGGTTGGTATAACATCGCCCCCTCAATAATCGCCGGGAATTCTAAATGTCCGACACCTATCCCGTCACGCGCCGCAACAAAGTTGTCCGCCGATATCAACGAGGCTTCTACGACAAGCCGACGGTGCACGCCATTCTCGATGCCGCCCTTCTCGCGCACATCGCTTACGTCATGGACGGGCAACCATACTGCACGCCGACGGCCTTCTGGCGCGAGGGCGAGCACCTGTATTGGCACGGCTCCTCCGCCAGCCGGATGATCCGGTTCCAGAAGCCGGGGGTTCCGGTTTGCGTGACCGTCACACATCTGGACGCCCTCGTGCTGGCGCGGTCGGGGTTCCACCATTCGGTCAACTACCGATCCGTCATGGCGTTCGGTACGGCCCATCTGCTGGAGGGTGAAGCGGAAAAGCGCCGCGCCATGGACGGGTTCGTCGACCGGTTTTATCCGGACCGGTCGAAGTTGCTGCGCCCGCCAAACGCCAGCGACCTCAAGGCGACGACGTTCGTGACGATGGAAATCGACCAGGCCTCGGCCAAAATCCGCGACACCCATGTTGGCGACGAGGAAGAAGACTACGAATTGCCGATATGGGCTGCCCGATACCAGGTTCGCCAGGTAATCGGTGAGGCGGAGCCTTGCCCGAGGCAGCATCCCGACGCTGCGGAGCCACCCGGGATGTCGGGTTATCAGCCGGGCCGCCGTTTGGATGAGGTCCTGACCGAGGCGTACAAGGCGAACTACCCGTCAGACTGACCGGAGCCAGAGAACGGAAGTCTTTCTGTTCACGCCGGCCGTGTTACGATCTCCCACCACAGTCTGGCTGCCACGAATTTTCGCGACGGGGTGCAGCCTGCAAGGGAAGCATGGCGCGGAAAATTATCGTTCTGGCGGTCCGAACGGCGCGGGTAAAACTTCCGCGGCACAATTCGTGGTGCCGCGGAAGCTGAATATCGACGAGTTCGTCAATGCCGACGAAATCGCCCGCGGACGGTGGGAGTTGATGGAGAGAACATCGCGATGCCCGACCTGACCCCAAGAGGGATCCTCGACGCTATTCACGAAGGCGTGATGGAGAGCGCCCTCCTGGCCGCGCTCGGATACGACCCCTCGCAGGGACGCCCAGGCCGGGCCCTGTTGAATAACGCCCTGGAACGGCGAGGATATGGGAGACCCATCAGTGAGCAGAGCTGGGACCGCCTGACAGCTTCCCAACCTTATCCCGACGAGTGGATCAGAATCATCGCCCGTGCAGTCACCGGCAGGCCGAACGCCTCCATCGGCGAGGTTATCGCCGCACTGAAACACGGCCCGTCAAATCCCGCTAATCCGAGCGGGTGAGCCAACCGGCAACTTCGCCGCCGTGATGCAGTCGAACCAGCGGATGACATCGCACCGCACAACGCCTATCAGAGGGCACGACCGGAGGGTCACCGTCTGACCCCTGAAATCTGATCGCTGATCCCTGATAATGACCGATACGCCGACCGACCATATCCGCAACTTCGCGATCATCGCCCACATCGACCATGGGAAATCCACCCTGGCCGACCGGCTGATCCAGTTCACCGGTGCTCTGAGCGATCGCGAAATGACCAACCAGGTCCTCGACAGCATGGAGCTGGAGCGAGAGCGGGGCATCACGATCAAGGCGCAGACCGTCCGGCTTTCCTATAAGGCGAAGAACGGCGAGATCTATGAGCTGAACCTCATGGACACGCCCGGCCACGTGGACTTCGCCTATGAGGTCAGCCGCAGCCTGGCCGCCTGCGAAGGCTCGCTGCTCGTGGTTGACGCCAGCCAGGGGGTGGAGGCGCAGACGCTCGCCAACGTCTACCAGGCGATCGAGGCGAACCATGAAATCGTCCCCATCCTCAACAAGATCGACCTGCCCGCCGCTGAGCCCGAACGGGTGAAACAGCAGATCGAGGACGTGATCGGTCTGGACGCCTCTGACGCAGTGGAGATCAGCGCCAAGACCGGACTGAACATCGAGGGGGTGCTGGAGGCCCTGGTGCACCGGCTGCCGCCTCCCACCGGCGACGCCAAAGCGCCACTCAAGGCGCTATTGGTGGATAGTTGGTACGACCAGTATTTGGGCGTCGTCATCCTGGTGCGGGTGAAGGACGGGCGGCTGAAACGCGGCCAGAAAATCCGCATGATGGCGAAGGGTGCCTCGCATGTGGTCGAGCAAGTGGGCGTGTTCACCCCGCGCATGGTGCAGACCGACGATCTGGGCCCAGGGGAGATAGGGTATATCACCGCTGCTATTAAAACGGTCGCGGATTGCAATATTGGCGATACGATCACCGACGATAGGACGCCGGCGGCGGAAGCTCTGCCGGGATTCAAGCCCTCGATCCCGGTTGTCTGGTGCGGACTGTATCCCGTCGACGCCGACGATTTCGAAAAACTCCGCGACAGTCTGGGCAAGCTGCGCCTGAACGACGCGAGTTTTCACTACGAGCCCGAAACCTCTGCCGCGCTCGGCTTCGGCTTCCGCTGCGGGTTTCTGGGTTTGTTGCATCTGGAGATCATTCAGGAGCGGCTGAGCCGGGAATTCGATCTTGATCTGATCGCGACCGCGCCGTCCGTGGTTTACCGCGTCCACCGTACCAACGGGCAGGTGATGGAGTTGCACAATCCCGTCGACATGCCCGACCCGTCGCAGATCGATCACATCGAGGAGCCGTGGATCAAGGCGACGATCATGGTTCCGGACGAGTATCTCGGGGGCATCCTGGCGCTGTGCACGGAACGGCGGGGCATCCAGGTCGATCTGACTTATGTCGGCAACCGGGCGATGGTGGTTTATCGCATTCCGCTGAATGAGGTGGTGTTCGATTTCTATGACAGGCTGAAATCGGTCTCCCGCGGCTATGCCAGTTTCGATTATCAAATGGACGGTTACGCCGAGGGCGAACTCGTGCGGATTTCGATCCTGGTGAACAACGATCCCGTCGACGCATTGAGTTTCATCGCCCACCGTGCGGTGGCCGAGACTCGCGGGCGGGCGATCTGCGGGCGGTTGAAGGATCTGATCCCGCGGCAGTTGTTCAAGATCGCGATTCAGGCGGCGATCGGCGGGCGGGTGATCGCTCGCGAGACGATCGGGGCGCTATCGAAAGATGTGACGGCGAAATGCTACGGTGGCGATATCACACGCAAGCGAAAACTGCTGGAGAAGCAGAAGGAAGGCAAAAAGCGGATGCGGCAGTTCGGTAAGGTGGAAATTCCGCAATCGGCGTTCCTGGCCGCGTTGAAGATGGACGCGTGAGAGAGGAAGAGCGGCGGACGGCACCGAACCACGCTACGCTCGCATGAATGCGTGGTGAACGAAGCGAAGGAATTATCACCACGAAGGCACGAAGCACACGAAGTTCGTTTTTTAACCGAAATATTCGTGTTCTTCGCGGATTCGTGGTGATTCTTAAGCTGGCGCCAATAACGAAACGAGAGTCGGGCACATTCGCACCGTCAAACTTATACCGACTGCCCAAATGACTGACTCTTTGGCACAATCGTTAAGCACGTCATGGCCGGCCACCGAGCCGGCCATCAATCGCGGCACAGTGCCGCGAGAGATCACCGGGTGATCCCCCGATCAAGTCGGGGGACGGTGATGACGCATTGGGGCCAGTGCTAATCGGTCAATTCATTCGGCCGCTGGTATTAGCCGCTCATACCTACTCGCAGCAGGCTCGTCAGTCGCGACACATCCGTGACGTGGCGGAAGTCGTGGATCAGTGTCAGGGTCAATTCGATCTCCACCTCGGGTAGACCCGACGCCGGCATGAGCGTTCGATATTTCGTATCGATATCGTTCCACGATATGCCCAGTGCGGCGGAACCTTTGGGCTCAAACACGGTGTTGGAAACATTGCGTCCGTCCCTCGTGCCGATGACCACCGTCGCCCCTTGTCGATATCGCTGCAGATTTTCAGTTGGCTCCGCGCCGACGATGACCTTATCGATGAGACCGTGGATCACTGGATCGGCAATCTTCGCCGAGCTCGCGTGCATCCAGGAGAGACCGCGATCGGCCGCTCCGGCGGCCGCGAAATACGCAGGACTGTGGGCCATGTCGATCAGGTCAGCCGGATGCAAAGGTCCACTCAGCGATTTCATGCCTGGCCGGTGGATCGTGATGCTTTTGATTTGATCTGCTGTGACCCCGGCTTCGCGTGCCGCGTTGCCGGCCGCTTCGGCAATGGCATGATGAGGGTGGCCGCCCGGCATCAGCTTGATCGCCATGTTCGTGAGGATATCCCAACTTCCGCCCATATCCCGCGTCGTGATCTCGCCCGCAGCCGCCCCATCGACGCCTCCGAACGCCTCGAAAAATCCGCGGCGGGCTTCCAGAATTCGCGCCTCGCCAACGAACCCGCGCCGCGCCGCCAGGGCCGCGTTGGCACCGTGCATGGCCGCCAGTCCCGCGTGGTACTCGCGCGAGACACTGGTATCCGCTGCTGTCGCCAATCCACCGATGGACACCGCAGTTAGCGCGATCGTTTGCGCCATCTGCTCGGCATCCAGTTTCAGCATTCGGGCGGACGCGACAGCCGAGGCGAATGCGGCGCCGAGACAGCCGTGGAAGCCGCGATCTTTGAACCCCGGTGTAATCGCCTCGCTGATTCGGCCCGCCGCCTCATAACCAAGCACGATCGCCGTCAGCACGGCTTCCCCGCTGGCGCCCTCACGTTCGGCGAATGCCAGCGAGGCGGCTGTCAAAGGCGTGCCCGCGTGCACGATGTTGCGCAAATCGCTGTCGTCGGAGGCGGCGGCATCGCTTAGCACCGCGTTGACCTGGATCGCACTCGCGACGGGCACTTTCTCCCCCGCATCGAACCAAATCGCCGCATCTCCTCGACCGCCTCTCTCCTGGGCCATCGCCCGGATGATCTGAGCTGACTCGATCCCCGTGCCGCAGGCCGCGCTCGAAAGTGTGCTGGCGATGACCATCGCCGCATAATCCAAAGCCTGCTCGGGGATATCGGTCGTTTTGGTATCGGTCAGAAACCTGGCCAGCCGGCGAGCGACAGTCATTGGTCCGTCCTTCCTGTTGTTGGCCAGACCCTGGCACGATCTTGACCGGCGGTCAGGATGCGCGCCCAATCTGAGCCGGAACACAGGGGAGAACGAACATGGCTTTCAACCTCAATCACGTGCACCTGAAAACCCGCGATCCCGCCGCGACGATTCGTTTCTATATCGAGAACTTCGGCGCGACCCTGAAGGCCACGACGGAGACCGGCTACAATCTCGATCTGCACGGACTGCAACTGAACGTCACCGACCTGAACGCCGCGCAGAAGCACGAGCAGCATTACGGGATCGAGCACATCGCGGTGAACACCAACGACTACCCCGGAACGCTGGCCAGTCTGCGCAAACAGGGTGTCAGCATCCTGGAAGAACTGCCTCGCGAAGTCGGCCGGCGCGTCTGCTTCGTGGAGGCCCCGGACGGCGCGCAAATGGAAGTCATCGAAAAAGCGTAGGAGCGCCGAAACGTGGCTCTGAAGGACCAAATCCCGCTTGGGATGTCGTTGCCGCATCGCTCGCCCGATAAACTGGCGATGACGACGGTCGGTATTGTCGCCCGCCGTGCCGAGGAACTGGGCTTTCGGGACTTGTGGGTCACCGAGAACACGATGGATCAAAACACGTGCTTCGATCCGGTCGTGATCCTGACTTACGCCGCCGCGATCACCAGCCGCATCCACGTCGGCGCGTCCGTCGTGGTCCTGCCGATCCACAGTCCGCTGATGGTGGCCCATCAATGGGCAACGCTCGATTTCGCCAGTGGAGGGCGAGCGATTCTCGCGGTCGGCCTGGGCCGCGAGCATCACTACCGGGACTTCCAAATTCCTGTCGCCGCGCGGGTCCGGCGGTTCCGCGAAGAGGTCGAACTGATCAAAGCCTTATGGTCCGAGGCAACGGTCACTTATCGTGGAGAGTTTTATCAGGTCGAAAACGTATCGTTGGCTACACGGCCCGCGCGGAAACCTCGGCCGCCGCTGTGGATGGGCGTCGGTCATCCCAACGCCGTTCGTCGTGCCGCGCGGATCGCCGACGGCTGGATGGGCTCGGGGGGGTCGAAAATCTCGGAGTTCAAGGCATCGGTGCCGATCCTGAAACAAGAGCTTGAAAAGGCCGGGCGTGATCCGAACACATTCCCGATCTCGAAGCGCGTGTTCATGGCGGTAGACGAGCGGCCGACCGTGGCGCGCGCGGAACTGAACCGCTGGTTCACCGACGTCTATCACAACCCAGCCGGCACCGATGCGTCGGGCATCCACGGCACACCGGAACAGGTGGCGGAACGCCTGGAGGAGCTTGTCGCATCCGGCGCCAATCACCTGTTGCTCAATCCGGTCTCGCGTTACGCGGAGCAACTGGAAGCCGTGGCGGAGCTCACCGGACTTAAGTCGGGATAACCCTAACGTGGACTTCAAGCTCACCGCGGAACAAAAACATCTTCGAGACCGCTGCCTGAAGTTGGCCGCCGACTTCGCGACCCGGTCCTCCGCTCACGACCGCGATGCCTCGCATCCGACCGAAAATTACGATCGATTGCGTCAGGAGGGATTTTTGCATCTGACCGTCCCGAAGGAATGGGGCGGATCGGGGTTCGATTTTCTAAGTCACACGATCGCCTATGAAGCGCTCGGCCGAGGTTGTCCATCCACGGCGCTCGCATTCAACATGCATGCTTCTGTCGTGATGCCTATCCTGATCAGCGACGAGGTCACGCCTGAAGCGAAGCACCGGATCGTCGATCTCGTCGTGAGCCAGGGCAAAATGATCGGCGGGAATTTCTCCGAGCCCGGCCACACGTCGCTGATCGGCGAGCGTCCGCTGAAAGTGCGGGGCCACCCGGTGAGTGGCGGATATCGTGTCACAGGCCGGAAGATGTTCGCTTCCATGATCGAGGCGGCCGATTACGTTCTGGTCCTGGTTTATCCTGAGACGGCCACGGCACCGACAGCAGGTATGTTGGTGCTGATCCCTCCGGACGCCGAGGGACGCCGCATCATCGCCAACTGGGACACGCTGGGAATGCGTGCGACCCGAAGCGACTCCTTGGTTTTGGACGAGTGCTTTGTTCCCGATGAGTCCGTGATCTATCGCTCCGACGATATCCGTCCGTTTCGAACCACCGGAGCGAGCTGGTTCTGGGGTTCCTACACAGCGGTATACCTGGGTCTGGCAGGCGCCGCCTATGACGAGTTGCGCAAGGTCGTGACCGAAAGGCGGCCCGAAGGTTACGCCCAATCCCTCGCCTGGCATCCGGATGTGCGCCGCCACATCGCGGAGCTCAGCATCGACCTGGAAGCAGCTCGGCTGATCACATATCGTTCCGCGTGGCTGCGCGACCAGCAGGGGCCATCGCCCGAGGCAACGGCGGCGATGTTCCGCGCCAAGTACATGGTCGGCCAGGCAACCAGCCGGATCACCCGTGTCGCCCTGACACTGGGCGGTGCGCACGGGATCTTCAAAGGTTCACGCCTGGAACAACTGTTTCGCGATGGCGCTCTGGCGGAAATTCAACCGCCACCGTCGGATCTTTGCCTTTGGAATGTCGGGTTGCACGAACTGGAACTCGACCCGGCCGCGGCGTTGCCACCGATGCGACCACTGTAGAGCTTCGAGAGGACGGCCCCATGTCACTCAGCCGGGAATTCGCGAGATTCGTCGCCAATCTTAAGTTTGAAGACCTGCCGCCAGCGGTGGTGGACCGAGCGAAAGGCGTCACGCTGCAGGCGCTGAGTTCCGCGCTCGTCGCCCACGACATGCCCGCCACCCATCAGGCACTGGCAATCATGCGGGAGGAGGAAGCTGGCGGTGCCGGCATCGCCACCGCCCTGTGTAGCGGCGAAAAATTCACCAAAGCGGGCGCTGCGTTCGTCAACGCGGAAATGATCTTCGCGGGCGGCAAATGGGACACGTTCCGGATGCTCACGCATCCCGGGATCGCCATCATGCCCGCGGCGCTCGCGGCGGCCGAGGTGACCGGGTGCTCAGGCAGGACGTTCGTCACCGCCATCGCCACTGCCTATGAGGTGATGGAGCGCATGGCGTCAGAGTTCATTCCGACCGTGATGTCGCGCGGTTTCCACGCCGGACCTGTGTTCGGCATTTTCGGGGCCGCGACCGCCGCCGCGAAAATTCAAGGCCTGGACGCGAACCAGATCAATGGTGCGATAGCCCAGTGTGTGAATTTGGCGAGTGGGAATCTGGAAGGGATAAGGAGCGGAGGACGTTCGTTGCGTGAAGGTGGCGCCGTGCGTAACGCTCTGCTGGCCGTGGCGTTGGCAAAACACGGCATCCCCGGAGGCGAAACAACATTGGAGGGCGAGGCCGGATTTTATCATTCTTACGCGGGCAACAACCTTGGTCAACTTCGTTACAGTTTCACTGGCCTCAATCGAACCGATCTCGCCCGGATCACCGAAGATCTGGGTAAAAACTGGATTTTCCTGGAAACGCTATATCGAATCTATTCAACCGCGGGCTATAATATCGCGCATGTCGACGTGACAGCGAAGCTTTGCGAAGAGCACGACATAACCTACGCCGACATCGACCGTATCGAAGCCGTCGTCAACTGGCTCGAGACGCAGTACCCAAGCCCGGCGTTTCCGGTTCGCGGCATCGATAATCCACCGCAACCGGGCTCAACACAGTATTTCTCCGCTTACGGCGCGGTGACCCGCTTCTATCCCCTGCTGCGTGGCGGCCAGCCCGCACCGGGAGAAATCGACCCGCCCGAGGTTCTGGAACTCATGAACCGGGTCACTTTGATCCCGATGGTGCACCGCACGCTGTTCGGTCCTCGCGTCACGATATTCACAAAGGACGGACGCAGCTTTACCCGCGAAGGCACCGGCCGTGAATTTATCTGGAGTTTCGAGGACGAGGCGGACCGCATCAGACCCATCGCTCCCGGGCTCGCCATCTCACCGGAACGGTTCGACAGCCTGATCGACGCCTGCCGTCATCTGGAACAAGCAGAAACCGCCTGGGAGAAGCTGATCCCACTGACGATTCCCGCCTGAACTCTTCCCAATCCTTTCGTGCCGGCGTTATGTTCGGCTCAATCACAACGAGGAGACAAACCAATGGCCGAAATTCTCGGACTTGGGGTAACCCACTCCCCTCTCCTGATCGGCACTGACCAGCGCATGGCCGGAATCCTGGAGCGCGTCATGCGAAGTCCGCGGTTGCCAGACCATTTGCGCGAGCCCGCCTCCTGGCCAGCGCCGATGCGGCAGGAGTGGGAAGAGCATCAGGCCGGGCGAGCCGCCCCCCAGCACCGTCAAAGATCAATCGAGGGATTCCGGATCGCACGTGCCGCGCTCGAAGCCTTCAATCCGGATTTCATTGTGATCTTCGGCGACGATCAATACGAAAACTTCCGTGAGGATGGCGTCGCCGCGTTCGGGATCTTCGCGTTGGACGAAATCGAGTCTCGTCCCTACACGCGCTCCGGTGCCGCCAATGCGTGGTCGGAGCCCGCCGATACCGTCGTCAAAACGAAAGGCCATTCCGCGGGCGGGCGTTACCTCGCCAAGGCCCTCACCGAGCACGGGTTTGATATCAACTGGGCTTATCGGATGCGTTACGAAAACGGATTGCCGCATGCGTTCCTTAATGCATTGCTGCTGCTGGATTACGATCGCAAAGGTTTGCCCTGGCCAGTGGTGCCGTTCCACGTAAATTGTTACGGATCATCGACGATCTCGAAGAGGGGCGCATTCGCGCATATCGATGGCACCGGCCTGGACGAGCCGGATCCGCCGGGTCCCAACCCGTCACGCTGTTTCGCCATCGGCGCGGCCACGGCGCGAGCATTGGCTGAATCGCCGTGGCGTGTGGCTTTGATCGCCTCATCAAGCTGGTCGCATGCATTTCTCACCGGAAAGCATCATTACCTGTATCCCGACCTGGAGTCGGATCGGTCCCGCTTCGAAGAACTGCGCGACGGCCGCCTCTCGCCGTGGAAGAGCCTTTCGACAGAACAACTGGAAGACTGTGGGCAGCAGGAACTCCTCAATTGGGTCTGCCTCGCCGGAGCCATGGACGCGCTGGGACGCAAGCCCGACTGGGTGGATTTCGTCGAGACATACATCTTCAACGCGCCGAAGGCCTTCGCGGTGTTCAATCCGCCGCTCGCTCGCGCCGCGGAATAATATCGTCAGAGCGGGGCAACGATCACTCGCCGATCGGCGTCTGGCGAGTTCGCGCCCGGCATCGGAATGAACGACCCCGGCCTGAGGGTGCGAAAATCCATTGCAGAGAGACAGAAACCAAACGCTACGGAACCGAATATCCTGGTCCAGGCCCGCACCATGCGTCCAGCCGGGGGACCTCTTGCCCAAAGGCCAGCCGGACTGATAGCCGATGCCGTTATGATCGAACTCTCCCCCGCCCCCGCCAAACTGCCGCCGGGCCGTCGCGTCTATGCCATCGGCGACATCCACGGCTGCTCCGCGCAATTGGCGAACTTGCACGTTCGGATCCAGGAGGATCTCGCGTGCCGCCCCATCTCTTCCGTGCTATTGCTGCATGTCGGCGACTACGTCGATCGCGGCGTGGACTCGCGGGGTGTCATTGCCCGTCTGGTCGACATCTCTCCCATAGCAGGTACCGAAATGGTCAACCTGATGGGCAATCACGAAAACACGATGATCGAAGCGTTGAATGGCGAACGAGCGGCGGCCACCGATTGGCTGTTCACCGGAGGCCGTCCCACATTGCAAAGTTACGGCGTCGATCCAGATTCACCTCGCGAAACCTGGCGCGAACACGTCCCGGATTCGCACATGCGTTTCTTACGCGAACTAAAACTCGTGCACCACGAGGGCGGGTATGTCTTTGTTCATGCCGGGGTTCGTCCTGGCGTGCCACTCGCCGAACAGGCCCGAGACGACCTGCTGCGTATGCGCCAGCCTTTTCTCTATTCCGAAATGAACTTCGGCGCCGTGGTCGTGCATGGGCACTCACCGGTTAAGGCCCCGGTCATCCGCCATAATCGCATTGCCATCGACACGGGGGCCGTCTTTGGCGGCGAGATGACGTGCCTCGTGCTGGAGGGCGAGCAACTTGGCTTCCTGACCGCTGAGCCAATCGGCGAGCCGGTTTCGATCGCGCATCGGTGAGTTACTCACCGTCCTGGTCAGGGCTCCGGGAAACGATCAATCCGGAGATGCATTCTCCACCAACCGCGTGTCGGAAGACCCATGATCGATCATAATACCATCGTCCGACTCCGTCAGCACACGCGCCATTTCGGACATGTCACCTACGAACAACGATTTCCCATCATATCCAAACTGAAATTCCACGTCACAGCTTGCGGCGCTGGTGGCGCCGAAGATCGGTTCCAACTTCGGGTAGTCGCGATGCGGGGCGATCCCCCGGTTGCGGGCCCATGTTACGAGATCGCGCAACAACTTGCGGGCGTAACTGAGATCAACCGGCACCATAGGCGACGTGAATGACATGTACTCAATATGACTGGCGAATTCGCGCCCACTGACAGAGCGCAGGAAAGTATCCTTCACGCCCAGGTCGAAGGTATCAAGCAGAAAGGTCGCCATGGTGAGGCTGTATGGTGTCGCACCACGCGCCAGTACCAACACCCCCATTCCGGTATCGAACAGTCCCTCAGATACCAGGCAGTGTTGGATCGGGTCAGACTGAGCGAGGCAAACCTGTCCGGCGATACCGTTCGCTTGCAGTTCCGCTTTGCGCTTCTGCGCCACCACGGCCTTGCGGCGCTGATTCTTCGCCCCACGACGGGCCGCGATGTTGACGGCCATTGGGAATCCTCCACCGATTCGATCGATGCACCATATCTTGTGGGCAATTGGCAGGTCCAGGCCCCAGATGACGGAATCTTGTGGATGAATCGACTCTGCCCGGTCCGGTTTGTCCGCGTCTCGTATGTCAGCGGGCGTGATCGGTCAGCTCGGCGCCGACCCACCGCGAAACCCCGTTGCGACCACATACAACTCGCTGGATTCCTTTCGGCTCGCCGGCGGCTTGGCATGGCGCACACTGGCGAATTCGCGCTTCAGTGCCGCCAGCATCGCCCGCTCGGAGCCGCCTTGAAACACCTTGGCCACAAACGCTCCCTCCGGTGCCAACACTTCGCGGGCGAAGATGGCGGCCAGCTCGGCGAGCGCCATGATCCGTATATGGTCGGTCGCCGCATGTCCTGTCGTGTTCGGAGCCATGTCAGACAGCACAAGGTCGGCCTTGCCACCCAAGGCAGCGCCCAGACGTTCCGGCATGTCGGAATCGTTGAAGTCTCCCTGGATCAGCGTCGAACCCGCGATCGGATCCATCGGCAGCAGATCGATCCCCACGACCAGGCCCGCTCCGCGGCGGATCGCCACCTGTGTCCATCCGCCAGGCGCCGCTCCCAGGTCCAGGACCCGGGCATCCGGGTGGATCAGATGGAACCGGTCATCGAGTTCCAGAAGTTTGAAGGCCGCGCGCGACCGCCATCCCTGTTGCTTCGCGGCCGTGACATAAGGGTCGTTCAACTGCCGCCGCAGCCACTCCGCCGAGGCTGGACTTCGCTTTTTGGCGGTCCGGACGTTTGTCGTCAGTTTGCGTCCGCTCGGTGGGACCGCCCCTTTGCTCATGGCCGGCCCATCATGCCCGGTATGGCATGCTCCCCCGGTCCGGCATGCTCCGCCGGCGCTCCGCCCGCGCGCGATCGGCGCGGATCATCCGCAGCAGCATCCCCTCCCGCAGGCCGCGGTCAGCGACGACAACGGCGGGTGCGGGCCACATCGACGCGATCGCGGCGTAGATCGCGCAGCCGGGCAGAACGAAATCCGCCCTCTCGGGGCCCACGCAGGGATGCAGCGCCAGACCATCGCGGCCCAGAGAACGGAGGCAGGACAATGCTTCATCGGCTTCCTGACGGGTCAGAGCGATGCCATCAACGAGAGCGCGGCGATACTTCTCAAGGTTTAGCACGACGCTCGCCAGAGTAGTCACCGTGCCCGAGGTACCCAACAAGCGCACGCCGCCGTCCCGAACCTCCCGGCCGATGCAGTGCACATTTTCGAATGCGACAAGGCGGGCCGTCACGTCGTCGACCATTGCGTCGAAACCCTCTTCCGTGAAGGCCGCGGCGCCGAAGCGCTCCGCCAAGGTCACCACCCCGACAGGGAGCGAGGCATATCCGATCAGAGACGGCGCGCCGCGCCCCACACGAACCCAGGCAAGTTCCGTCGAGCCCCCGCCAATATCAAACAAAAGCGCCCGCCGTCCCGCGCCTTCCAGGAGTGGAGTGCAGGATTCCAGAGCGAGTTCTGCCTCCTCCCGGCTGGAAATGACCCCAACTTCCAGCCCGGTCTCCTGCTTGACCCGATCCAGGAACTCAGAGCCGTTGCGAGCACGGCGGCACGCTTCAGTGGCGATGGCGCGCACCATGCGCGGACGGGAGCGAGCCAGCCTGTCGGCGCAATCCTGCAACGCGGCGACCGCCCGATCCATGGCTGATGAGCAAAGAGCGCCCGATCCATGCAATCCCTCGCCCAAACGGACGATGCGGGAATAGCTGTCGATCACCCGAAATCCATTCCCTGAGGGCGTGCCGACCAGCATGCGGCAATTGTTGGTGCCGAGGTCGAGCGCGGCG
>JBEKGV010000020.1:0-13699 GCA_050012615.1 Acetobacteraceae bacterium
GGAGGTAGGCATGAAATCGCGCCAAGGGGGACGCCGTTAGATCATCCCCAGGGAGGACGGCCGCTATATGACGGTCCGCCGTCACACCAACCCGAACGAGGACGAAATCACGCGTGCAGTGTTTAAGCGTGGGATTCTGTGAAAGCGAGGTAGGGTAAGCTTTGAGTCCAGATCCACATCCAACATCCGGCGCCAGTCCACGGTCCAGCTACAGAAACACACTCAAATTCTTATCCAACAACACATTCGCATCCAGCACGATCGTCCGCCTCGCCACCTTCCAGCCCCCATCCACGTTCCGCAGCACATCCTCCCGGTACCCGGACAGCAACTGATGATCCGTCTCCAAATGCGAGCGGTACACCAGAAACGCCGTCCTCGCCTCCACCTCACCGTTCTCCAACCACGCCGCCTCCAAATTCCCGATCATGTGCCGCGTCCGAGACGGCGGATCCTCCGCCCAGGCCATTCCCGTATCCAACCGCGCCACCCGCATCTGAAGATACCGTTTGTCCTCCTCAAATATCGCCAGATCGCCGAGCTTCGTCAGTTCCCGCTCCGCTTCCCGCCGCGGCACGTTCTTCCGCCGGGGCATGAAGTACAACACGTCGTCGGTGAACAGCTCGACCCACTCCTTGAATTTCCGCTCGTCGAGCAGCCACGCCTCCCGGATATAAAACGGCATCAGTTCCAGCCACAGCGCCTGCTGGGCCGTCAGCGTCACACCATCCCCAGCCTTCGTCGCCATCCCGCTAACCCCGCATCCCGGCGGTGCCCTCGAACCGGGCCCGCATTGGGTCGAGCGGGATGTCAGCCCAACTCTCCGCGTTCATGAACTGCTCCCAGCGCTGGTAGAACAGGCGCTGGTTGTTCTCGGAGATGTAGCGCTCGGACACGAGTCCCGGATAATCCGGATGCGAGCCCGCGTGCCCCACGCCCATCGACAGATCCTGCGGCAATTGCCGAGCGAAGCGGCTCGTGCTCGCTTCGGTCACCTGGCGCCAGTTGTCGACGTCGTCCTGCTCGAACATGCCGGCGGCGCCGTTGTTGGCCTGGCTGCCGATGCGAAGCGCGCGTTTGAGCTCCTCGGGTGCATCCCGCTCCAGCAGCACGAAATGCCAGAATTCCGTTCGAAGCGGTCCGCGCGGCAGAGCCAATCGAAACCCGAGAATTCCGTTCGGGAAGATCGAGTGGTTGCCAAGCTGCACCCGCCGCGCACGCAGTGCGCCAAGCCGCCGCTCGACTTCCGGCATCTTGGCCTCGTGGTATTCCTTGAACAGCCGCATGACCTCGTCCGACACGCCGTGCACGTAGCGCGGCTGGTCGTCGTCCGCATCGCGAAACGTGAACGCGTGGCCGTTGACGAAGACGTGCTTGTTGGGACTGTTGAACTGGTCCTCATGGGACAGCCGCGGGCGGCCGAGGAAGCGGCTCTGGACCGACGCGCTCGACAGATGGCTGGTGGGGACGTGGTAGTTGTCCGAGCAGTTGTCGACCATCGCCTTCCAGTTGGCGGGCTCGAGCCACTTCATCGGTCCCAACGCCTGCATGCCGCCGTCGACGCGATTGAATACGGTGTCGAGGTACCAGCGCGCGTCGCCCAGATAGGCCTCGAGGCTCGGGGCATCCTTGGCCCAGGTGGCGAAGACGATGCCGGCGTAGGTGTCGACTCGGGCCTCGATGAGACCGAGGTTCGGCCGATCGAGCGCGTCGTAGTAAGCCTCGGTCTCGCCGGGGACGTGCTCGAGCGTGCCGTCATTCCGATAGGTCCAACCGTGATAGGCGCACATGAAGCGTTTGGCGTTGCCGTCGTCGCAACGCACCACGCGGTTGCCGCGGTGGCGGCACATGTTCAACAGCGCGTGCAGTTGGCCCTGGCCGTCTCGGGTGAGGATGACCGGGTCCTCGCCCATGTAGGTGTGGAAGTAGTCATCGACGGCGGGCACCAGACTTTCATGCCCGATCATCAACCACGCACGCCCGAAGATCTTCTCCATCTCGTCGTCGTAGATCGCCTGATCGCTGAAGATGCGACGGTCAATTTTGCCGGTGGTGGGGTCGATGACGGCGTACTTCAGAGTGGTGCCCATCCGGACCGTTCCTCTCGCGGACATGATATCAGGAGCGAGCGTGGATCATCACGGGGTTTCGGATGGGTGGCAAGCTGGCGGGCGGTGATCCGCCATTGGCCCATCCGCCTTGGCGAACATCATCCCAGCCATTTTTCGTGCCGAGGGACCAACCGGGCCTATGCCGATAGCACCGAGGGGCTTCCTCACATTCTCTGGTCCTCTGGCCCTCTGGACCTCCCAGGTTGAATGCTTACGGCACCGATCCAGGTGTCTGGCCTGGCCAGGATCGGGCTGCAAGTGACGGCCGCATGCGCGCGAGCGGGAGCAAGGATTCATTTTAGAGGGCCGGAGGGCCAGAGATCCTGAGGTCTTCGGATCGGGATGTCACGCCTTCACGCCAAAGTCTTCCAATGCCGCCCCGGACCCAGGTTGGCCATAAGCAGCAGATTTTCCATCGCCGAGCCGCCACCACAACGGCGTGGGCGCGGAGGGTGGCTACAGTTTCGCGACGCCGGCCCGGGCGCAGTCCTCGTCCTGCTGGGCGGTTCCACCTCCCACGCCACAGGCCCCCTCGAGGATATCCCCGCGCCGGATTGGTACGGCCCCTTGGCCCATGATCATGTGACCACCCTCCGCGGCGGCGATGCCGGCGGGGGTTGGCTGAGTTGCCCTGTCGGCCAGCTCGCCGCTCGGACGGCCGAATGCGGCCGATGCGACGGCCTTACCCTGACTGCCATAGGCGCTCGCCCAAATGGCGTTGTCCATGCGTTGAAATGCCATCAGGCGACCGCCGGCGTCGCAGACCGCGACGCTTACCCTGATATTGAGTTCCTTCGCCTTCGCCACCGCGCCCTGGGCGATACGATTGGCTTCCTCCAGTGTCAGAGCCATTGGTGATTTCCTTCTCCTGGTCGCTCACGGAACTGCTACGCCAGACCATAGCGCATGCGCGCCCGCATGTATTGCTGGGTTCATAGATCCGTGACGCCACATACGTTCGGCGCGGTCGCCGCGTGTCCCTGGTCGCTGCTCAGTCACTGCCTATTTGGCGACGCCGAAGTCGATGAGTTGGCGCAACACCTCGCCGCCCTTCAGTTTGACGTAACCCTCATTGATTTCCTCAAGCTTGATGTGGCTTGAAATCAAATGATCGAGTTTCAGTTCGCCCTTCTTCCAGGCGTTCAACAGCTTCGGCATGTCGAACCGAAACCTGTTGCTGCCCATCGACGAGCCCTGGATTTTCCGCTCGCGCAGGAAGTCGTAGCCATGCAGTTCGATCTTCATGCCGAACGGCACCATGCCGATGATTGTCGCCGTGCCGCCGGCTCGCAGACACTGAAAACTCTGCTCCGCCGTCGTCTTCAGACCGACGGCTTCAAACGAGTACTCCACGCCGCCACCGGTCATTTCCTTGATCGCCTCGACGGGGTCGACGTTGCTCGCGTTGATCACGTCGGTCGCGCCCATCAGTTTGGCGACGTCCAGCTTCGAGGAAATCGTGTCGATCGCGATGATCCGGTCAGCCCCCGCGATCGCCGCGCCATTCACCGCCGAGAGCCCGATGCCGCCGCAACCAAACACCGCCACCGTGGCGCCGGGTGGGACTTTCGCGGTGTTCATCACCGCGCCCGCGCCGGTCATGACACCGCAGCCTACCAGGCAGCCGATGTTGAGCGGAATGTCGTCTGCGACTTTCACCACCGCGTTTTCGTGCACCAGCAACTGCTCGGCGAAGGAGGACAGATTGGCGAACTGCACGACCGGTTTGCCTTGCCAGAACAGCCGTTGCGCCTTGCCCGGCGGCATCTTGACGCTGGTGTTGCTGCAAAGCTGCGGCCGGCCGGTGTTGCAATACTCGCAAGTGCCGCAAAACACCGAAAGGCAGGTGATTACCCGGTCACCGGGCTTCACATAGGTCACCTCACTGCCGACTTGTTCAACGACCGCCGAGGACTCGTGGCCCAGTACGCATGGCGTCTGAATGGGATAGAGACCTTCGACGAAATGCAGATCGCTATGGCAAAGACCGGCGTAAGCGGTACGCAGCAATACCTCGTGCGCCAGTGGCTTCGCCACTTCCAGCGTCTCGATGGTCATGGGTTGATGAGCTTCATGGAAGACGGCCGCTCGCATTGGTTTTACCTCCCGGCTGACTTGTCATGGAGGACGCTAGGTGCCGACGGCCTGTTGGTCAATTTCGATGGACCACGGAACGGCTGGCCAATGCCGGGGGAGGCCCGCTTGACTAAACCGTGGTGTTACCGGACTACGACGTGAGTAGGCTCCGGGGCGTGAGTTGCGTCTGGTCAGGATCGAACCGCGGGATGCTCGGCGTCGTGTTCCCTGTGGAGGCAAGCCCAGTGTACTGAACCTGGCGAACAGGAAAGATCATATGAAGCAAATCGCATGGCGCGCCGATCCTCTTGTCTGGGGCCACGGACCTCGCGTGTTCGAGGTTTTCCTTGAACCGACATGTCCGTTTTCGGTGCGGGCATTCGGCAAACTCGACGACCTGCTCGCTCAGGCGGGCGATGACCGTATTACCATAAAGATCCGTCTTCAGTCACAGCCATGGCACATGTACTCGGGCGTCATCGTGCGCTGCATTCTGGCGGCCTCGACGCTCGAGGGCGGCAAGGAAGCGGCGAAGGCCGTCATGGCGGCGGTGGCCGCGCATCGTGAGGAATTCGAGTTCGAGCGCCATTGCCGCGGCGCGAATCTTGATGCCACCCCCAATGACATCATCGCGCGAATCGAAGACTACAGCGGGGTGAAACTCGCCGAGGCATTCGCGATTCCCGATCTCGACCGCGAGATCAAATTTCACTGCAAATATGCCCGCCAGAACGGTATCCATGTATCGCCGACCTTCATGATCGACGGCATGGTGCTTCCCGACGTGAGCAGTGGGGACGCGGTTTCCGAGTGGGCGTCGCGTTTGCTGAGGAACTGAACGGAAACCAAATGATCGGGAGGCCGCCGGAAGCCGTTCGATGGCGGTCGGCCCAGTGGCCGGCAGGCGGTGTTAAGGAGGTGTCGACGGTAGCTCTTTTCGTGGCCGGCGAACCGTGTTCTGGTTGTGGCGTCGAGGCTGCGGTCTCGTATGACCCTGGAGGGGAGAGAACGGAATGTTTAGTCATATCATGGTCGGGAGCAACGACATCGCCCGGTCCAAGAAATTCTACGACGCCGTGTTTGTCGCGATGGGCGGTAAGCCCGGGGTGGAGGACGCCAAGGGGCGGCTGATTTACGTGCATAACGGCGGCCGGTTCATGGTGAGCAAACCCATTGATGGGAAAGCCGCCACGCACGCCAACGGCGGCACGGTCGGCCTCGCGATGGCGAGCCCGGAACAGGCCGACGCCTGGCACAAAGCCGGAGTCGCCAACGGTGGGGCCACGATCGAGGACCCGCCCGGCGTTCGCCAGGGCGGCGCCGGTCCAATGTATCTTGCTTACCTGCGTGATCCCGACGGCAACAAATTGTGTGGGTTTAGTCGCGTGCCAGCCGCCTGAAGGGGTCGCGAATAAAGACTTAAAAGGGCCGTCCGTCGCGGGTCGAAGCCGGGTCTGGGCGGTCGCGAGCCCGACGTCCGCCCCGGCTTCCACCCTGGGTTCCACCCTGGGTTCTCTGCGCCAACGCCTCGCCACGCCGTCCATCAACGACTCAATGAAGGAAATGACGCCATGCGCCCCAATCGCCTGCGCGCGCTGCTGACCGCCGAAGAGCCCACGATCGGCACCCATCTGCTTTCGACCTGGCCGACGCTCGTGGAGTTGGTGGGTCAGGCCGGCAATTACGACTATGTCGAATTCACCGCGGAATACTCGCCATTCGACATGCACGATCTGGACAATCTCGGCCGCGCGCTGGAACTGAAAAACCTCGCCGGCATGATCAAGGTCGAGCAAACGCAGTGGACCCACCAGGCGATGCGCGCGATCGGGTCCGGGTTCCAGAGCATATTGTTCGCCGACCTGCGAACCGTCGAGGATGCACGGGCCTGCGTCGCCGCCGTGCGCGCCGAGACCCCCGGAACCGGTGGCCGACTGGGCGTTGGCATGCGGCGCGATGTGGGCACGGTCCGTGAGGGCGGCTCACCGGCGTACGTGGAGGCTCTCAACGAGGTCGTCATCGCCGTGATGGTCGAAAAGCGCGAATGCGTTGAGGACCTGGATGCGATCCTGTCGGTCAAAGGTCTCGACATGGTGCAGTTCGGGTCGTCGGATTACTCGATGAGCCTTGGCCTCACCGGTCAGCGCAATCATCCTGACGTGGTGCGAGCCGAGCGCAAGACCATCGAGACGGCTTTGAAAAAGGGCCTGCATCCGCGGGTGGAACTGGCCGACATCAAAGGCGCCGCGCCGTACCTGGAGATGGGCGTGAAACATTTCTGCATTGGCTGGGACGTGCGGATCCTGCACGAGTGGTGGCGGGTCAACGGCGAGGGCATGCGAGCCATGCTCGGCGCGGGGGATACCGCCTCGGCCGCGGAGGCTCCACCCAAACAGGCCATGGCGACTTACTAAGCAGGCCCCCGCGGCGGAACACGGACGAATTCGAAATTCTCTTGTCCCCGCAAGCCTGCTCAGGATCTGATTTGAGCACAAACCTCCAGAGGTTTGCTTAGCCGGCGCGTCGACAGGTCGACAGACGCGGAACGCCAGAGAAAGGAGGTGACCTTGCCAGACCCGTTGGTTCTTTACGACGTCGACGATAAAGTCGGCATCATCACCCTCAATCGCCCCGACAAACTCAACGCGATCAGCCACGACCTGCAGCACGGGCTGACCGAGGCCTTCGCGAGAGCCGACGCAGATCCCGCGACCAGCGTCGTGCTGCTGCGCGCGGAGGGAAGAAGCTTTTGCGCCGGCTACGATATCGGCGTCACGGAACCCGCCGCCGGCGACTGGCGCTCCGATCCGGCGAAGGCGCACGCGCATCTGGAACCGCAGCTCGAATTCGAGATGATGCCGTGGCTGATGACGAAGCCGGTGGTCGCGTCGGTGCAAGGCCATGTGCTCGGCGGCGGCTGTGAACTTGTCATGCTTTGCGATTTGACGATCGCCGCCGACAACGCGACCTTCGGCGAACCGGAAGTGCGATTTTCGGCGGTCGGGCCGGCGATCGTGATGCCGTTGATCATCGGTCACAAGAAGGCGCGCGAACTGCTGTATTTCGGCGATCAGATCGACGCGAAGACCGCGCTTGAAATCGGCATGATCAATCGTATCGTTCCGCTCGCGGAGTTGCGCGTGGCGAGCCTTACCTACGCGAAGCGTCTGTCGCTGATCTCGCCCGAGGCGCTGTACGCGACGAAGCGAGCCGTCAACCGCGTCGCTGACGCGACCGGGTTTCGCACCGCGCTTTACTCCGGGCTCGATGTCGTCGGCCCGCTTTACGCGACCACGACCGAACATGGCACGCGGTTTCGCGAGATCGCCAGAACGGAAGGGGTGCCGGCGGCCGTCAGATGGCGGTCCGCTCAGTTCAAGGGATAGAGTGACGACGCTCCGCCCCTTACCAGTAGAGAAGCGTATCGGAAGTCAGGATATGTCACCATGACTTATCATGAACGTCAAATTTAAGGCTACCGGAAACCTGATGTTTCGTTCCATTAGGTCGATTATAGGAATGAAATACCTGGAATATACCTTTTCCAGAAATACAAATCTTCCCTTGCTGACCTCACTCTTTTGATAATCCAATCTAAGTATCTTAAAGGCAGTCAGGGAAGCGAATATAGCGAGGAAATTTGCATAATATATGGTTTCTAATTTGCAATCCAATCCCTGGACAAGACGCCTTACCATGCTCTTGTCGCCCAGAAAGGCGCGGTCATCCTCTACATGCTCAAGGACATGCACCGAAAAAATCGTGTCGAACGCTCTAGCGTATTGTTTCACGAGATCGGAGGTGTCGCCTTGAGTTAGCGCTATTTTCGAAGACGGAGCTTCGATTCTTCTACAGAGCTGCCCAAAAAAGTGATCCGATGGCTCACTGATCACATACTTGTCGTAGATGAGATTGTCCTGCATCAGGAGCCTGGCAATTCTGCCTGGTCCCGCACCAACGTCCAAAACATCCGTACGTACGTATGGCTTAATCATACGGTATTGGAATAAATCCAGTTCCGGAGTGAGATCGAAATGCTCGTCGCCGGACGCAGCCATACCCTTTGCGTATGCGTCTTCCACGTGCATTGTTCTCTCCATTTGCAGGATTTCGTCCATAAACACCTTTGTTCGCGGCGCGCGATAGGCCGACCCTTAACGCGCCGTTCGGGGTTATCGCCACCGCCGACAAGCCGCACGATATCGCTCGGGCTATTCTGGGGAGGGCCCACAACCGCCTCGCGTATGCGCCGGAACAGGCGATCGCCGCGTTATCGCTCACGGATCAGGGATCGGATGGGATCTCGTACCGCGCGCGGTAGGCAGCGACCACTATGTCTCACGGCCGGCCGGTGGCACGAAACGGAGCGTCAACTGATCGCGGGTAGCGACCGACGCACAATCGATGTCTGAGTCGAATGACCGGATTAGCGGTATCCCCAGACCGCCCGGTATCGCGTCATCGATACTGTTGGGGTTAGCGACAGAGAGTGTCGTATACGGAGGTGCTGGCGGAGGGGATGAGATTCGAACTCACGGTACGGGTTGACCCCGTACGGCGGTTTAGCAAACCGCTGCCTTCAGCCACTCGGCCACCCCTCCGCCCGGAGAAGCACCTACCGGGATCGACCCCGGACACAGCGTTTGCGATCCCATGTGTAGGCAAACGCCGCGCCGGGGTCAAACGGGAACCCGGCTCGTTCAGGACAACGCCACCTCGAAGCCTTTTTTCGTCGCCGGGCGCGCCATGCAGCGCTCATACCAGGCCTTCACGTTGGGGAAATCGGCGAGGTTCACCATGTGCCGCTCATGGCGCCAGGCCCAGCCAAGAATGGCGAAGTCGGCGATGGAACAAGCGTCGGCCACGTATTCCCGGCCCGCCAACCGCTTGTCCAACACGCCGTAAAGCCGGCGGGTTTCCTTCGAGTAGCGTTCCAGCCCGTATTTCTGGTCCTGCGGATTCTCGACCTGGAGGAAATGGTGCACCTGACCGGGCATCGGCCCGAATCCGCCCATCTGCCACATCAGCCACTCCAGTACCGGGACTTTCGCGCGCCGGTCCGAAGGCATGAACTTGCCGGTCTTTTCGGCGAGGTAGATCAGGATCGCGCCCGACTCGAAGACGCTGATCGGCGTGCCGCCTGGTCCATCGGGATCGATGATCGCCGGGATCCGGTTGTTCGGGCTGATCTTCAGGAAGTCGGGATGAAATTGCTCATTCTTGCCGATGTTCACCGGATGGACGGTGTAGGGCAGTCCCATTTCCTCCAGCGCCACACTGATTTTGCGGCCGTTTGGGGTGTTCCAGGTATGCAACTCGATGGGCTTCAGTCCAGGGGGCATGATTCCAGGCCTTTCTCGGTTCAACGTCACCGGGCGTGTAGCCGCTGGTGCCGTGACGCGTCCAGCACCCGGTCCAAACACCAGGGGCCTGCGTCGCGAACGCACAGGATCAAGAAGCCTCCGGCGATCGAAGGGTTCATTTCGAAATGCAAAACCTGACCGGGCTCGCCGGACCTCGTGGGGAAAATAATTGCTGTGACCATGCGGAAACCGGCAGGCAGAAACGCCATGACGCTCGTGAAAAGTCCGCCCACGATCAGCGGACCGCCGCCGGGTTCCAGTGCGATCGCCGCCGGCGGGAACCAGCCTGGCACGCCATAGGCATTCGAATAGCGCACTGCACCGTCATAAGCCATGAGTTTCACCCAGGCCTCATGCAAGAACAGCAGGGCCAGCAGGCAGCGGCCGGGAAGCAGTCCCGCCGGCTCGAACGAGGCGCGCAGCCTGTGCCGACGCCGCGGCCGGCGTGGCGCATATGCGGGTCGGGCAGGAGGCTTGACCAGGATTTGACCGGGTTGGTTTACCCCACGGTTAGATCGATCTGCCCGGCAATGCCGATCGCGGCTGATCTTATTTATAAATAAAGACTTGCAATAATACTGGTACCGTTATGATAGTTTGGATGAGCGTGCCGAGAGGCGCCGCTTGCCTCCTATGCTCCCCCGGCTCTTAATTTCGCCACCAACCCAGGGAGCCCCAAGATGTCACTCGCCCTCTCCGGCGTCCGCGTCCTCGAACTCGCCCGCTACCAGGCCGGCCCGCGCGGCGGCATGATCCTCTCGGACCTTGGCGCTGAGGTGATAAAAATCGAGCGTCTCGGCGGCGAGGAAACCCGGAAAAACCCGCCCGTCGTGCGCGGCCAGAGCATTTACTTCACCGTCTACAACCGCGGCAAGAAAAGCATATGCCTGGACATGCGCTCGGCCGAGGGAAAGCAGATCTTCACCGACCTCGTCCGCAAATCCGACATCGTGCTGGAGAATTTCCGGCCCGGCACGATGGCCGCGATGGGCTTCGGCTACGAGCAACTGAAAGCCATCAACCCGGGCATCATCCTCGTTTCGGTCTCGGGTTTCGGCCAGTACGGTCCGTACACGGATCGTCCCGCCTTCGATCCGCTCGGCCAGGCCATGTCCGGTCTCATGACGCTCACCGGCAAACCCGTCGGCCAGCCACTGGGCACCGCGTCTTCGGTGGTCGATCGTTACACCGCGCTGCACGCGACGATCGGCGCGCTGGCCGCGCTACGCCACCGAGACCGCACCGGCGAGGGACAACTCGTCGATGTCTGTTTGCTCGACTCGGCCCTGACCATGGTTGAAATTCCGGTATCGTATTATCTCTCCACCGGCGAGGAAGGCGGGGAGGGCGGCCGCCCTCCGTACAAAACCAAAGACGGCCATGTCGTGATCGCAGCCACGGGGCGAGATATGGCGGCGCGGTTGATGACCCTTGTCACCGGAGCCGCGGGCGATACGTCCCCGATCGTGTCCTCCACGAACGACGAGCGCCGCCGCGCTCTCGACGCATGGTGTGCGACGCGCACAACGGACGAGATCTGCACTGCCCTGCTGGCCGAGGGCGTGCCGGTCGCCCCGGTGAAAACCATCCCGCAGGTCGTGGAAGATCCACACATGTGGGAGCGCGAGATGATGGTCAAAATGGCCGATCCCGTCGCCGGTGAGATCTACGCCCCTGGCGTCACGGTGAAGATGTCAGCGACCCCCGGTCAGGTCGGACCTGTCCCAACTCCAGGTCAGCACACGGACGAAATTCTCAGCCGCCTGCTCGAATTCGACGCGGCGAAGCTTGCCGCTCTGCGTCAGGCGAAGGTCATCGCCTGACGCGGACAGTCCTCAATCCGGCAGTCCATCGTCTTTGGTTTCGCGCCCGAACAGCATCGCGACGATGCTCAACAATGCGAAGCACGTCATGAACGCGGTCACGTTGTTGAAACTGCCGCCGAACGCGCCGACCATGAGACCGGCCACCAGCGGCCCAAAGCTGGTGACGACGCGCGCCGTGCCCGTGGTGAAGCCGACGGCGGTCGAGCGCACGTGGGTGGGGAACAGTTCCGGTAGGTAAATCGCGAAGCCCGAGAACGTGCCGAACACGAAAAAGCCAAATATCGGCAGCACGATTGGATAGTAAGGCTCATACGTACTCAAGCCCAGATAAAGCGTGAGACCCGCGATGATGGTGCCGGCGCTCCACAGCGAGATGGTCGCCCTTCGCCCGATCATATCGGCCACGAAACCGAATACGATGTAACCGGCGATGCCGCCAAGGCTCCAGAGCATGATGCCGTGGCTAACGAACGGCACGGCGTCCGCGCCGGTGATGCCGCCCCGCTGCACCATGAGCGACAGGATTGTCGGCAACCAGATGTTCGTGGTCCAGATCGCAAGCAGCGAGCCGAGGCCAAACAGCAATCCGACGATGGTGTTACGGCGGAGTTCCGGCGTGAACAGCTGCAACGGAACGAATCGCATGAATTGGTGATCGTCCTCGGCGACCTGTTGCCCGGCTCTGACGGTCTGGCGGCGCTCTTGCACGGCACCGAAACGATCGGGCTCGATCATGCGGCGGCGGACGACGGCGAGCAGCAGGGCTGGCACGACGCCGACAAAGAACACCCAGCGCCAGCCATAGCCGCCGACCAACCCATAAGTCCAGGCGCCGAGGAATGTACCGAGCGCACCGCCGGTCATCATGCAGCCGGCGATTTTGGCGCGGTGTGTCTCGCCCAATGTCTCCGCCAGCAGGGGAATGCCGACCATCAGTTCGGCGCCTGTGCCGAGGCCGGCGATGAAGCGGTAAAGAGCGAAGTCCCAGGTTCCCTGGGCCAGTCCCTGCATGGCGGTGAAGACGCTATAGATCAGGATGCTGGTGGCGAGCGCTCGCACGCGTCCGACATAATCCGCGTAGATGCCAAAGACGAAGCCGCCGACCGCCCAACCCAGCAGCCCCATCATGCTGAGCAATCCGCCCACTCTGCCGATCTGACTAAGCGGCGGATTGCCGCCCAGAAGCTCGGTCAGAGCCGGTCGAAGCACGAGCGAGTAAAGCCCGAAATCCGCTGCATCCAACGTCCAGCCGAGCCAAACCACGGCGAAGACCAGCCATTGATATCTGGTGATCGCACCGAGGCCACCAATTTGTCTGCCAGCAACAGCACTTTTTGCCATGAACCCTCTCCCGCGTGAAGACGCGAGCCGGTATCCGTTCGAGGGAATGGCGCCGAAATCAGTACCGTCAACAAACGAGCACCATTCCCCCGCGCCCGGATGAGGCAATGCAACGATGTCGCTTGCGTCACGTGGGGCGGGTCCGGTCGTCGTCAGCCGACACAGAAGCGCCGGCTCGGTCAGCTATCCCAGGTCTTCAGCGAAGGTCAAGCGTAAATACTAAAAGCGGATGCGTCCACTTACGAATACCGTTCCTCTGCCCAGGGATCACCATTGTTGTGATATCCGCGGACTTCCCAGAACCCTGGATGATCGCTGATCGTGAACTGAATTCGGCGTAACCATTTCGCCGACTTCCACAAGTAAAGTCTCGGCACCAGCATTCGCACCGGGCCGCCATGCGCGCGGGTCAGCGGCTTTCCCTCCCACGCGTGCACCACGAATACGTCGGGCTGGTCGAACTGATCGAGCCTGATATTGGTGGTGTAACCATCGAATGAGGTAAAGATGACGTGCTTTACTTCGGGGTTTGGTCGCGCGATCGCCAGAATGTCGCGCGCCGCGACGCCTTGCCAATGGTTGTCATATCGCGACCATTGTGTCACGCAATGAATGTCGGACACGGTCTCGGTTCGCGGCAACGCCATGAATTCATCGAGCCGCAGACTGAGCCTCTGCTCCACCGCGCCATCGACGTCGAGGCGAAACTTCTCCGGTGTCACATTCGGCTCTGCCCCGAGGTCGAGCACCGGCCAGTCCTTGACCAGGCGCTGACCAGGAGGCAACCGCTCGTGCGCCGGATCGGCGGTGGTGCCGGTCAGCAGCCGACCGTCGCGGGCCCATTCCTGCTTTTTCTCGATCAACCTGGCCCGGATTCGGCCCGAGATCGTCACGTCATCGTCGGCCATGCGGTCACCCTAGTACTTACCATCGCGAAAGCGCGAGTCCCGGTCGTTACACCGTCATGGCCGGGCTTGACCCG
>JBEKGV010000021.1:0-13667 GCA_050012615.1 Acetobacteraceae bacterium
ACCGGCTGCGGCCGCTGCTGTCCCGGCAGGCCTTTGTCGTCCTCTGGCTACTCTTCACGGCCGTCGCCTGCCTCGTAGCGGCGCTGAACTGGGCGTTGGTTTCGCTTCTGACGTTCGATCTCCTGCCGTTCGGTCCGATACTGTTCCAGGCCGGTGTCGCGGCCGCGATGTATCCGGTCGTGGCAATTCCGCTCACGCTCGCTCATCGCTCCATAGCCGATCCGGACCTCGCATGATTCGTCGGGAAATCAAACGCCTGGAGGTCAGCCGCCGGAGCATCTTCACGCGCCGTGCTTTGCTGGTGGGGGGAGCCCAGACGTTGCTTCTGGGCGGTCTCGCGGCCCGCCTGCATGAGATCCAGGCGGACGGGGGCACGCTTTATACGACCATGGCCGAGGAGAACAGCATCAGCGGCCGGCTGATCGCGCCGCAGCGCGGCCGGATCCTGGACCGGTACGGCAAAGTGTTGGCTGGAAGCCTGATCAATTTTCGGGCGTTGCTGATCACCGAGCAAGCGGTCGACGTCCGCCAAAGCCTGGAGAGTTTTTCCGAAATCGTGCCGCTGTCTGACTCAGAGCGCGCTCGTATCGACCGGGACGTTCGCCACGGCAAAAGTTACATTCCTATTCTGATCAAAGAATACCTCAGCCGGGAGGCGATGACCAAGATCGAGGTCAACGCACCTGATTTGCCTGGTATCGTGATCGATGCCGGTACCAGCCGGACCTACAACTACCCTTATGAACTCGCTCATATCCTCGGCTATGTCGCGCCACCCAGTGACGATGACATGAACGGGGATGCGATGACGGCACTGCCGGGCGTGAAGGTAGGACGCGCCGGGATCGAGAAATTTTATGATCTCGCGCTGCGGGGCCGGCCGGGGGTCATGCACCTGGAAGTCAACGCGGTTGGCCGGGTGATCCGCGAACTGGACCGGAACGACGGGGTGAATGGCGACGACATCGGCCTCGCCTTCGATCTCGATCTGCAATTGACGGTTCAAAAGCTGTTGGGCGATGAGGCCGCGAGTGCCGTGGTGCTGGATTGCACCAACGGCGAGATCATGGCGATGGCTTCCAATCCATCCTACGACCCGACATTGTTCGCGACCGGGGTGTCGCAGGACCAGTGGAAGGAATGGACGAAAGACCGGCGTACCCCGTTGATCAACAAAGCGTCATCTGGTCTGTACGCGCCCGGCTCAACCTTCAAGATGTGCGTCGCACTGGCCGCCTTGGACGGCAAGACGATCAACTACAAGGACCGGCTGAGTTGTCCGGGGTTCTTCGACCTGGGAAACGCGCGGTTCCATTGCTGGCTGAAGCGTGGACACGGTTCGCTCGATCTGCACGGTGGGATTAAGAATAGCTGCGACGTCTTCTTCTACCAACTCGCTCTGAAAACCGGCATCGACCGGATCGCCGCCATGGCGCATCGGCTTGGGTTGGGAGCGGAACTCGACATCGATATCCCGGGTCAGCGCGTCGGCCTTGTGCCGACACGGGAATGGCGCATGAGCAAGGGCCATCCCTGGGAACCCGGCGACACGGTCTCGTGCGGCATCGGCCAGGGCTACATCGCGGTCACGCCGTTGCAACTGGCGACCTATGCCGCGCGGATCGCGACCGGTCGCGCGATCCAGCCGCACTTCACGCGCAAGATAGCGGGCGTCCTGCAACCCGGCTCACAGCCCGACGATTGGCCGGACCTCGCCGTGCCGGACATAATGCTCGACGCGGTGAGATCCGGCATGTTCGCGGTCGTGAACGAACCTGGAGGCACCGCCCCGCGGGCCAAGCTGGCGAACGGGGTTCAAATGGCCGGCAAGACCGGCTCATCCCAGGTCCGCCGCGTGTCGCGCGCGCAGCGCGAGAGCGGCAAATTCGACAGTAAGAATCTGCCCTGGGAATTTCGCCCGCATGCTCTGTTTGTCGCCTACGCGCCGTATGAACAACCGCGATACGCGTTGGCCGTGGTGGTGGAACATGGCAACGCCGGCGCTGCCGCGGCCGCGCCGTTGGCGCGAGACATCATGACCGAAGTGCTCACCCGAGATCCCGCCAACCAAAAGGACGACGGACCCGCGAAGGTCGCGGACGCGAAAACATGAGCGGCCGGAGCGTGATCGCATGATTGAGGAGCGGCTGTGGCTCAAGAACACGCATGATCTGACCGGCAAGCTTTTCCGGATCAACTGGCTGTTCGTGTTGCTGCTGTGTGCGTTGGCAACGGTCGGTTATGTCGCGCTTTACAGCGCGGGTGGCTCGCCCGAACCTTATGCGGCCCGGCACATCACCCGGTTCGCATTCGGGCTGCTGTTGATGGTGTGCATCGCGCTGGTGGATATCCGCTTCATCGCCCGATTTTCATGGGTCGCTTATGCCCTGGGTATCGGACTGCTCGTCCTCGTATTGAAGGTTGGCCACGTCGGCAAAGGCGCGCAGCGCTGGCTGGATTTAGGCGGTCAACAGATCCAACCGTCGGAATTGATGAAGCTGGGACTGATCCTGGTGCTGGCGGCCTGGTTCCACCGTGCGAGTTGGGAGCGGATGGGCAATCCTTTGTTTTTGATCCCGCCGGTCATTCTGATTCTCATCCCGGTCGGATTGATTCTGAAGGAACCTAACCTCGGCACCGCGATGATAACCGTTATGCTCGGTGCGGCGATGTTTTTCGCGGCCGGGGTCAGATGGTGGAAGTTCCTGCTTGTGATGGTGCCGATACCTCTCGCCGCACGTTTTGTTTATGCGCATCTGCACGACTACCAACGTGCTCGGATCGACACGTTCATCAATCCGGAGAGCGACCCTCTCGGGGCGGGTTACAACATCATTCAGTCGAAGATCGCTCTGGGCTCGGGCGGTTTGTGGGGCAAAGGGTTCATGCAAGGGACCCAGGGTCATCTGGATTTCCTGCCGGAAAAGCAAACCGACTTCATCTTCACGATGATCGGCGAGGAGTTCGGTTTGGTGGGTGCCGTCGCGGTGATCGCGCTGTTGATTTTGATCACCTGGGGGGCGTTGCTGATCGCACTGCGCTGCAAAAATCAATATGGCCGGCTGGTCGCTTTTGGCATCGCATGCAATTTCTTCTTTTATTGCTTCGTGAATATCGCGATGGTCATGGGTGTGATCCCGGTTGGCGGCGTGCCGCTTCCGCTCATATCGCACGGGGGGTCGGCGATGATCACGATGATGGTGTCGTTTGGGATCCTGCTGTCGGTGCAGGTGCACCGCGACGTGGAGTTCGCGGGAACAGAGAACGATTGAAGCGGGACGTGCGTGGCGTCGTTTTGACGGATAACACTGCCCCGGCCTGATCGGGGCAGTGTTATCAGTCATGGCCGGGTCAAGCCCGGCCATGACGTTGAGAGGATAGCAATGACCGGTCAGAATTTAATTCCGTTGGAATTAATCGAATTCGGTCAGAACGTAGCGCACGGTTTCGGTGCCGACGACGCGAGGTATGTGACGGTGGGATCGCCCGGCCGGGATGTGAATCATGTCGCCAGGTCCGGCTTCGATCGTATGGTCATCGAAACGATAGCCGATGCGGCCGGACAGGATGAAAATTGAGTGGCCGGTCTCGCACCAGTCCGCTTCAGGCGTGCCGGGCGGGTCGGGCGCACGCTCCTGATAGCGGAGCGCGATGCAGAAACCAGTGACCGCCTCGCGGAATTTCAGCCGGTCGCCGGCGCCTTGCAGCGGATGATCGGCGGCGGTGAACAAGTAGGGGCTGACTGACATGCGCAACAGTCTGCCCGGATGACGGCCGACTCACAACCGCCTTGGGAACCTGGAATCGACCGGGTCGTGAGGTATGTTAAAGTGAGCGCCCAAACGACTGACTGTTTGGCACCAGCGTCAACCGCGTCATGGGCGGCCACCGAGCCGGCCATCAATCGCGGCACGATGCCGCGAGAGATCACCGGGTCAAGCCCGGTGATGACGCGTTGGGGGGCTGTGTCAATGACGCGTTGGGGGCTGTGTCAATGACGCGTTGAGGGCTGTGTCAATGACGCGTGGGGGGCTGGGTCAATGACGCGTGGGGGGCTGGGTCAATGACGCGTTGGGGGCTGCGAGACGCGTTGGGACTGTGTCGATTGGTCAACTCATTCGGCTGCCGGTAGTAGTCGACTCTTCGCCGCGGCCGGAAATGAATCGGAACGGAGACGTCATGGCCTGTCAGGGCTGCCCGCCGCATCAACTCGTCATGCCCTTGAAATGACCTCGGGAGAACGTTTGGCTCTTGGCAGTATCGGCCTGGGCTGCGCCGTGCTCGGGCTCAAAAGTGTCGCATGGTGGCTGACCGGGAGCGCGGCGCTGTATTCCGACGCGCTCGAGAGCATTGTCAACGTCGTTGCCAGCGTCGTTGCTTTCGTGGCACTGCGCTTCGCTGCCATGCCGGCAGACGCCAACCACCCCTATGGGCATGACAAAGCCGAGTTCTTCTCGGCCGTTATCGAGGGCGTAATGATCGTCGTGGCCGCGATTTCGATCTTCGCCGAGGCCTGGAATGCGTGGCACACACCGCACACCTTCAGTTCGCCGATGCAGGGTCTCGCGCTCAATGCCGTCGCCACGGCGATCAATGGTTTTTGGGCGTGGGTCCTTATCCGCGCCGCGAAGCGGCTGCGCTCGGCGACGCTACATGCGGACGGGCGCCATTTGATCTCGGACGTCGTGACGGCATGCGGCGTCGCCGTTGGGTTCGGACTGACCGTTTTGACCGGGTATCAAAAGCTCGATCCCCTGATCGCGGCGGCGACCGGGCTCTATGTGCTCTGGTCCGGCACCTCCCTGATCGGTAGTTCCATTGGCGGACTGATGGACATGGCACCCGATCCCGCGGTGTTGGGCCGCATCAACGAACTGATCGCCAGCAACGCCACCGGCTCGATCGAGGCCCATGACGTGCGTGCACGCGAGGCCGGCCGGCTCACGTTTCTGGACTTTCATCTGGTCGTGCCGGGCGCGATGTCGGTCAGCGCATCCCACGCCATCTGCGATCGGATCGAAGCGGCACTAAAAAACGAGATGCCGCATCTCGCCGTCACCATCCATGTCGAGCCGGAGGAAAAGGCGAAACTTCACCCCGGAAGGCCGCGAACCGTCATACCGGTAGTGTGACGAGAGCCTTCAATCCGCCCTGCGGCCGGTTCGATAGCACGACATCGCCGCCATGAGCGCGCAGCATGTTGCGCGCGATCGGCAAGCCCAGACCCACACCGCCGGTCTCTCGATTGCGGCTTTGCTCCAGGCGGTGAAAAGGCTCGAACACACGATCGATCTCCGCGGCGGGAATTCCTGGGCCATCATCCTCGATCGTCACCTCGACCGTGCCATCCATGGGCGGCACCATGGTGACTCGCGCGGAGCCGCCATAACTCTCAGCATTCGAGACGAGATTGGCCAGAGCGCGCTTCAATGCCACCGGCCTCGCCCGGACGGTCTGGTGCGGCGGCCCGCGATAGGTCAGGCGATCGGCTGCCTCGGGATGCGCGTCCCCGGTCTCGTCGAGGATCGTACGCAATAACTCAACGAGATCGACGGACGAAACCGGCTCGTTCGCCCGCGCGTCCCGGCCGAACGCGAGGGTCGCGGACACCATCGTTTCCAACTCATCCAGATCGCTGAGAACCTTGGTTCGCAGTTCCTCGTCATCGATGAACTCGGCACGCAACTTGAGCCGCGTGATCGGCGTTCGGAGATCGTGGCCGATCGCGGTCAACATCTCGGTCCGGTCGCTGACGAAGCGGCGAATGCGGGCCGCCATGGTGTTGAACGCGACCGCCGCGACCACCGTTTCGGTTGGGCCGCTCTCCGGCAGCGGCGCGGCGTTCACGTCCCGGCCCAGAGCCTCCGCCGCCGCCGAAAGCACGCGAACCGGCTCGGTCAAGCGGCGGACGGCCCAAAGCGTCAGGCCTCCGGCGGTGAGGGTCATCAACAGAAACGCCGCCAGGAAGGTCGGCGAGTGCCAGGGCCGGATTGGCTCCGGTACGGCGGAGACATTCAACCATCCACCCCCCGGCATGTGAAAGGCGTAGAGCACATGCCCGGCCATGAACCCGCCATAAAGGCGAAGTTCGGACCAGCGAAGTTTGGGATCGCCCAGGCCGCCGAAATTCACGCCGATGCGAAACAAGCCTTGTTCGCCTCTGGGCAGCTCGAACAGCGAGGTCACTGGTGGATCATCGCTCAGCTCAACGTTGAGGCCAGCCGCAATATGTTGTTGCGCCAGCACCGCCGCGCGACGCGCCGGATCGGTGGCCGCGATCTCGCGATAAATCGGGATGATGCGAAAGCCGAGGTTGCGAGATTGAGCGATCCGCTGGATATCCATCCGGTCGAGCGCATGGATCGTCAGTCCGGCGATTTGCACCAACACGAGACCGAGAAGCACGACGAATGCCGTGCGCGCGGCGAGACTTCTAGGCCAGAGTCGCAATCTCACGCGCGGTCGACCGTCGCGGCGAGAACGTATCCGCCACCGCGGACCGTCTTGATCAACTGAGCGTTACGTCCATCGTCCTCAAGTTTGCGGCGCAACCGGGACACGGCGACGTCGATCGCCCGGTCGAACGGGCCCGCCTGACGGCCGCGCAGCAGGTCGAGCAGCATGTCGCGTGTCAGCACCCGATTGGCGCGCTCGACCAATGCCAGCAGCAGGTCGTATTCGCCGCCGGTGAGCGGTACTTCCACGGCGTCAGGGTTGAGCAGACGCCGTCGGGTTGGTTCCAGGGTCCAGCCGCCGAAGCGGAAGCCGCGCGCGGACGCCTCGGTCCGGCTTTGCGGAGTGTCGCCGGCGCGCCGCAGCACGGCCCGGATGCGCGCCAGCAGCTCCCGCGGATTGAACGGCTTGGCGAGGTAGTCGTCGGCGCCGAGCTCCAACCCGATGATCCGGTCGGTCTCCTCACCCATCGCGGTCAGCATGACGATCGGCACATCGGACTGGCCGCGCAGCCAACGGGCGAGATCGAGGCCTGACTCGCCGGGCAGCATGAGGTCGAGGACCACGAGCTGATAATGCCCGTTGGCCCAGGCGCGGCGGGCTTCCTTACCGTCGCGCACGGCGGTTACCCGGATTTGCTGCTTTTCCAGAAACCGGGCGAGCAGATCGCGGATCTCGCGATCGTCGTCGATGACAAGAACGTGAGGGACTGTCTCCATGGATTGTTACATAGCAATCCCGAAGGCGCCGGGAAACGGCGGTTGCAATTCTTTGCAATTCGTCTCGCCGTTCCGACAAATTTCCGCCCATTGATCATGACATCAAAGGGCGTCGTGGGAACGCCCATCGAAGCCTGGAGGTCCAAATGAACAGCAAAGTCGTCGTGACCGCGGTCGCCGCGTTCGTTCTCGGAACCATTACTACCGGCGTTATGATCTCCTGGGCGCAACCCGCGGGACCGCCAGGGGCGCCACCAGCGTTGAGTGGGCCACCGCCCATGGCCGGCGGACCTTGGATGGCGCGAGGACAAGGTCAATTTGGCGACCGGATGCGCGAGCACTTCGCTCGGCGGCGGGAGATGATGCGCGTCTTCTCGCTGGTGTACCGCGCCGACGACCGCCACCTCACGCCGCCGGATGTGCAGAAAATCGTCGAGGGCTTCTTGCTTTGGAACGGCAATCACACCTGGAAAGTGATGAACGTGAAAGCTGACGGAGACGCCATCGCGTTCGATCTGGCGACCGGGGATGGTTCGGTGATCGCGCACTATACGATGGATCCGAAGACCGGCCGGCCAACCCGCAAAGGCTGAGCATCTTCCCACGCCGGAGGGCGTTTTACCGTCCGGCGATGAGGCGTAAGATCGGGCGGTGGCATTCCCCCATCCGCCCGCTTCGGCCCAGGACGCACTCGCGACGCTGATCCGCGCCGATCCGGATCTGGGGCTGATTTTGGATCGTGCCGGCCCCCTGCCCTGGCGCACGCGTGCCCCCGGGTTTCCCGGGCTGTTGCAGGCGATTGTCGCGCAGATGATCAGCAACCAAGCGGCGGCCGCGATCTGGGGCCGGCTGCGCGCGCTGCCCGGCGCGCTGGATCCCGCCGGGCTGTTGCTGCTGTCCGATGTAAGCCTGCGCGGTGCCGGGCTGTCGCGTCCCAAGGTCGCACATGCCCGAATCCTCGCGGAGGTGTTCCAGAGTGGTAAGTTGACCGCCGCGGGCCTGGAAGCGCTGGACGATGCTGAGGTGATCGCGCTGATCGCCGCGATCAAAGGGCTTGGGGTCTGGACGGCGGAAATCTACCTGGTGTTCGCACTGCAGCGCATGGATGTGTTTCCGGCGGGCGACATCGCGCTGGCGGCGGCCGTCGCCGACCTTAAGGGTCTGGAGCAACGGCCCGGTCCGAAGGCGTTGCGCGAACTGGCGGAAGCGTGGCGGCCGGCGCGGTCGCTCGCCGCTCGGCTGCTGTGGCATCACTGGCGGCATCTAACCGGGCGGCCAGCGTTAGACGATTTTCTTGTGTGAGGCGCGGCGGCGAGGCGTGACTGGAGCTTGAGACGGCGGAGGTTCCAGCGTAAGGAAGCGTGCCAGGCCATTGTCCCGTTCGTCTAGAGGCCCAGGACTGCGCCCTCTCACGGCGCCAACAGGGGTTCGAATCCCCTACGGGACGCCAAATAAATCGATGGGTTAATCGGTCGTCTCGGAATTCTGTCCGATATACGGTCCTCGACACGGTTGGGCATCCATAGACGCCTGTCGATTGGCGACGATTGGTCCAGAGATAATCGAAGGGGCTGAGCGGGCGGTAGCGTGACGACCTCACGCCGGTTCGTCGGACGGCTAATCCAACCGCTCCTCTGCCCATGCAATTGGACGATCGCTTGACGGCGAGACATCCACGAGCGTAGCAGCGCGCCCCCCGGTTACATACCCGCAACCTGGAAAGAGCGCAGATCCACTACCGTTTCGTTTTCGAGAATATCCATGGGCCCGTTTCGCCATTCGACAAGTCATTCCTTCAGAGTCTGAGTGTCGATGAGTCTGTCTGGTTCGACAGGTTCTTTGAACCCCTCATTTGCCCGATGTTCTATCTGGAGACGCTGGCCGATCTTGCGAAAGCTCCGCGGGCAGGTCGTACCGATGAGGCCGAGGTTAGGGTTATCGCCCGGAAATTCTCCGGGATGAGTGGAACTCCAGTCGACAATTATCGGGAGATGGCGATCTACGATCTTTGGGAGGACACCCTCCGACCCGGCAGGATTCCCGGGCGTAGGTAAATTCCGAGGCTGGACGCCGCCAGGCCAGCCCGAGATGATGGGGCGGCGAGGGTCCCCCCTCGTATATTGAAAGCTTCCCAAACAGACTCAGGGCGCGCTGTCTCGTTTGCATCGAAGGCGCGCCTTTCTTTTGAGTGACATGATCCGATGCCTACCTGGTATATTCCGAGGCTGATGATGTAGGCATGCTGTAACCATGTGCAGAAGGCAAGTTTCCCGCAGTGTTTGGAGGATGCTATGTCGACCATCTTGATAATCGTTGTGCTTGTTCTGCTCCTCGGAGGCGGCGGCTTCTGGGGCTATCGTCGGTGGTGAGCGATAGATCCCTTCCGGATATGTAACAGAGTGCGCCGGCGTGGTCCTGTCATATTGCGTCGGCGAGGCGTGAGCGCGCTGAGGACGGCGGCCCCTCTGGTGATGGACGCCCAAACAGAGGCTTCATTTCCTTCGGGGTGGATGTGCATTTCGCCGTCATCCTTCGGCCGACCACTCAAGCTGAAACAAAACTCAGTCCATCGTTGCTTTTTGAATGCGTCTTCGTAGTCAATTCTGCCGACCAGGACGATTCCTCGCGCATTCCAAACCAGTTCGTCAAGCGACAAGCGGGAAACCTTGGCACATCGGAATATAAGTGATGGCAGCGCACCTGACCTGGTTCTGCCCAGTTTCCGAGGTCCACCTCGTTTGATCACGAGCCAAAGGCGCGCATCGAACCGGCCACCGGCTAAAGCTCCCGCATCGAATATTCTGGTTGACCCCGTGGAGGCATCGTCGGGCTCGCTCTGTCGCGGCACTCCGCCTGTCAGGCGGAACGAAAAGGACCGAATTCCAGCAACCGCTCCCGGAGATCAACCGATTCTTGTGGAATAAACATGAACATTCCGATGTACGGATCAGACTGTGGTGGGCCATAGAGAGACGCGACCTGCAACAGGCGCCGGTTGAATGACGAAACCGGCCAGAATTGGTCCTGATGATAAAACCATGCGTCATAGCCGAGAGCACGCATGAAGCCCGGAATGTACCACGACACGCCCTCGCGGTGCCGCTCCTCACATTCGCAGGATATAATCGGTCTGCACCGCTTAATGGACTGTCTCGCGCCGTGCAGCACCTCGATTTCATTACCCTCGGCGTCGATCTTGATAGATGTCAGGTCGTCGAGATCGAGGCTGTCGATAGTCCAGACCGGCACTTCAAACTCGTAAACACTGACGCCATCGATCCCCTCGAATGTCTTCACCAGTGACGCCCATTGGTGGACTACTCCCAAACCGGTGACGTTGGGGACCCGCAATCTCGCGGTGCCAATTGTTTCCCCAAGTGCCGCCATGCAAAGTTTCACCCTCCCTGGAAGACTGCCTCCGTGGTCCGCGATCAGGTTTGCCTTCAGTTCTTCGAAAATCGGAAAGAACGGCTCAAATGCGATGAGCCGGTGCTGCACCCAGGTTGAAAAGGGGCGCGAAAACGCGCCGACGTTCGCCCCCACGTCGATGATCGTCCCCGGTCTGGCGAGACAGGTGTGAAAGGCGAGTTCTGAAAACAGCATGGGCGACTTCCTGGCTGTGAGCGATTGTTTGGGGGACGCGTTTTCCGACAACATATGATCCGTGATGCACCACCCGCGGCAGTTTGGAATGCGCTCGCCGGCCACTGGTATCGCGGGCACCATGGGGCTATCTGGCCATCATTTACTTCATAGCCATATCTCCGAGTTCTGCCAGAGCGGAGGAACGCGTCGGATTCCACGTGGATGACGCGGTTGCAACCGCTTGTCACGGCCCACATGGCGGGAAAAAGCAATGAGCGGATCCAGCCGGGGAGGTTCGTTACGGAGTACGCCATTCGACCTTCGCCAACAGCTTTGTCCTGATCGTCCGCTCGGGCGGTAGCGTCAAACGAGTCGCGGGCTCGGTTCGCGATGTACACCCGAAAGGTCAAGGATTGGTTTATGTCCACATCCCGATTTCGCCGCTTCGACACTTTTCTCGGACGCCCTCGCTCGACTGGTCGACCGCGATTTCGACGGCCGGATTGGTCCGTGTCCAAAACCGGCTCGTTTCCTTGACATCATCCGATCCGCGAGAGTTTGGCAGGCGGCATCTTCCGACCATTCGTCATCTGGACCGGCGAGGGCATGTCGCTAACCCACCACAGCCGTTTCACCACGATATTTTGGCTCCTACCAGCCGGCGACCGGCGCGGCTTCGAAAGCCAGTTGCCGGACAACGTCGCCGGCCATTCGCTCGACGCCATCATAGTCGAAATCGTGCCAAACGCCGGTTCTCTGGAGAATGGGATCCCTGATGATGCTGAGGAACTCCTCATGCAGAGGATGATCCCGATAGTGAACCGCCTTATGCCGAAATTCCTCGTCGGAAAACGCTATGTTCTGCAGCCTTTCAAATATCACCCAATCCGCGTGCATCTCATCACGAAATTCGATGAAAGCCGGCATCTCCCGGAAGTTTTCGAGTTGATAAGTGAAGGAAAGCTGAAACTGCGAAATGATCCCGCTTGTACGCAATTCCCGGAGAAATTCCATGTTCTTGCGAAAGACATCGTATTTACCGAGCCGTCGCAGCTTTTCGAACGTTTCCTTGCTGGCCGCGTCGGTCGAGATCCGAACCGACTGAACCTTGTTGTGAATTCCGGGAAACTTGTTCCACTCGTCCCTGTTGAAAAGGGTCCCGTTCGATATGATTTCAAGACGAAGATCCGAACAGCGGTCATCATTGGGGGGGTCACTCCAGTTTGAGAATGTTAGCCATCTGCAGCAGGTCTATCAGCGTGCGCGCCCACGCCTCTGCCTCTCTGTCCTTACCGGCCTGCTTGTATGCGATGGCCTTGGCGAGTGCTTGTGAGGCCGCGCGGCGATCAATCATGTGCGTCACTCCCTGGGCAAGAGGTCACACCGTAGCACAGAGCGCGCTTCTCCTATTGGCATGGTTGCTCCGTCATGTGCCAACAGGTAAGCATATCGGCAAACCAACGATCTGTCCGGAGGGCGAAATGGACGCGTTTTCGATTTGGCACTGGCTCGTGGTCGTGCTCTTCGTGATCCTTTACGGGATACCGATGGCACGGATCATCCGTCGCACCGGCCATAGTCGTTTCTGGGTGATCGCCTTCTTTTTGCCCCTCGTGAATTTGGTGGCGCTTTGGGTTTTCGCCTTCGCCCGGTGGCCGGCAACTGATCAATCATGATTAAATTCAAACCGTGACACCCCACGACGTCGGCCAGAGTTGCTTGCGGTCCTTGGTGCCTCTGGCCGCTGCTACCGCCAATTCATCATCGGCGGACATGGCGGGTTACCCCGTTACCGGGCCAGTGCCACACGGAAGCCTGTGACCGCCAGCGCCAGAGCGAGGGCAATGATTGTCAGGACGTGCATGCGGTCTCTCCGGGTTCCGTTCGGGGCTTCGGATGAACCGATGCACGGGAAGCGTTACGGCGGCCCTTCGCCCGCCCGCCGGCAGTCATTCGGGAGGCGGCTGACCGACTGGGGGCACATCCGGAGATAGCTGTCCGGCCAGGCCTGACCGGCCGCTTCGATTTGATAACCATCGATATCGGTGGCGTGGCAATCGGGTTAAGTCTCGGTTACGCCAAACCCGTGCTCGACCGGAACGATACGATATGCGTTCATAATCGGCGAAAGTAGCGCCGGACGATGTTGTCGCCTTATCGGCGCCCCGTGAACACGATCTCATTGGCGATGCTCCGACCAACCGTACGCGCCGCCGGCGCCACCGGCCGGCTAATGCCTTTCATGCTGATCCATGGAAGGAGTTGCGTGCCCTCGAGAAGAGCTTCGCTGGTCGGGTCGGTTGGACGCTACGGCCCGGGCAGTGAGGCCTTCCCAACAACGGCGCGAGCGACTGGTGTCCTCCCGTGATTGAAATAATTCATCACGAATACCAGTGTCTCCCCGATATGGGGGTTCGGCATCGTCCTGAGGAAGGCGATGCATCGTTCCAAATGTGCAATATATTTCGCACGCTCATCAATTGCCATCATAGGTTGTGGCCTTGGTTTTTCTTGAACGATACACAGCAGGCCAGCACAATTCTCATGCCGACACAAGCGGCTGCGTCTCAGGCCCGCTCCGTCGGCCCCGCCTGCATGGCAAAGTCGAGGTTCATCCTGCCCGTGCCAGTCAGGGTTCGGACACCCTATCGCACCGTTGCGTCCGGCGGCTGCGGAGTCGCGACTGGAACCGGGGTCTTGATACGCAATGCATGGACTCGGTGATGGCGTAGCCCTGGATGGCGCGGGGTCTCCGGCGCGGTCTCCGGTCGGGTGACGAGTTCCGCGCTAAAGGTCCCGGCGAGCGCGATCGCGGCGCGGGCGTTTCCGGCGATGGCGGCATAACCATAGAATTCGCGGGCGGCTATGATGTCCCTGGCCGCCAGCATTTCGTCGCCGCGCCTGGCATAG
>JBEKGV010000022.1:0-13532 GCA_050012615.1 Acetobacteraceae bacterium
GCAGAACCTGTCCCATCCAGACCGCGTTGACGGTGTGATCGTCGAGCGGGCGTCCGGATTCCGGATGCAGCAAAATGGTCAGCCCCATCCGGTTCATCATCAGGAAAGGCGCCAGAGTGGGAAACTGATCGTTCTCGAAGGCGATTTGATACATCGCGCAAGGATGCGGCCCCACCGGCACGTCGTGCCAGCGTCCCATTCTGACGGTGAAGCACCGTTCCACCGCCTCCCGCAATTCAGCCGCGCGCGGCCGGTTAAGCGCATCGTAGTAAATATGCGCGTGGTAGCCTTTGATACGAGATGGATCGATCATGACGCCTCCAGCAAGCGCTTCACATCGCGCTTGACTACTTTGCCATATCCGGATTTGGGCAATTCCGCCCAGATAACGAACGAGGCCGGGTGTTTGTAGCGAGCAAGCTTACCTTCGAGATGGATCGCGATCGCATCTTCGGTCACCGTCAAACCCTCATTCAGCACCAGCACCGCGACGCCGGTTTCGCCCCATTTTTCGTGCGGCATGCCGACAACGCAAGCCTCGGCGATCGCCGGATGGGTCAGCAGCACCTCTTCAATTTCCCGCGGATAAACATTCGAACCGCCGGAGATGTACATGTCGGAGGCGCGGCCGGTGATGTAGACGAAGCCTCGTTCGTCCATGTGACCGAGATCGCCGGTGTGGAACCAGCCGTGGAGCATCGCCTTCGCCGTCGCGTCCGGATTGTCGTGGTAGCCCGCGAACACGCCCAGACCTCGCACGCAAATCTCTCCGGTCGTGGCTGGCGGCAAATCGCCGCCATTGTCGTCCAAAATGGTGATTTCCATGCCGGTGCGAGGAAAGCCGCAGCTACCGACCGGCATCTCACCGTCGTTCAGGCTGTGGCACGAGGGCGGCAGCACGGTGATGTTGCCGGTCACCTCGCCCATGCCGAAATACTGCACCAGCACGGGGCCGAGCTTTTTCAGGGCGTGGACCTGATCGGCGCGATACATCGGCGCACCGGCATAGATGACGTGGCGCAAACTGGAATGATCAAAGTGATCGACCGACTCGTGCCGGGTCAGCATCGTCAGGATCGTGGGCACGGTGAACATGTTGGAGACGCGATACCGTTCGACCAGACGCCACGCCTCCGCGACATCGAGGCGTTCGCTCGGCATCAGCACCGAGGCGGCACCGCGGGCGACCTGCGGCAACGCGTGAATGCCGGCGCCATGCGACAACGGTGCGACGATCAAAGATACGTCATGCTCGGTCGTGGCGGGCATCAGGTCGCACAGATGATTGCAAACGACATATTCCATCTGGCCATGTGTCAGCAGGCCGGCTTTGGGCCGCCCGGTGGTGCCGGAGGTGTAGAAAAACCACGCCGGATGATCGCGATCGACATCCGCCATCTGGGCCAATCGCTCACTGCTCGCGGCCAACGTGTCCCAGGTCATGGCGCCCTCTCCGATGGCGATTTCCAGCCGGCAGGCAGGGTTTTCGGCCCGTGCGACCGCCGCGTGCTCCGGAAAGGCGCTGTCGAAAATATGGACCGAAGCGCCGGAAGATGTCGCGAGATACGCGACCTCGGGCGGCGTCAGGCGGAAGTTCGTCGGCACCCAGATCGCGCCCAACATCCAGGTGGCGAACATCGACTCCAGCACGGCGTTGGAGTTGCGCGCGTGCACCAGAATCCGATCGCCGTGCTTCACGCCGAGCTTCGCCAGAGCGCCGGCCGCCGCCTGGACGCGGGTGTGAAAATCGCCCCATGTCCAGGTGGTATCCCGCCAGATCAGCGCGGGACGGTCAGGAAACCGCCGCGCCGTCTGGACCAGGAGATGCGCCAGATTGGCGGTCGGGATCAGCGTAACGGCTCCAGAATGGATACGTAGTTGGCGACGGCCGCGCCGCCCATGTTGAACACACCGCCCAGATCGGCCTTCGGCAACTGCATCCCCTCGGGCGCCTGACCGGTCAGCTGCATCGCCGTGATCACGTGCATCGACACGCCCGTGGCACCGATCGGGTGACCCTTGGCCTTCAATCCGCCGGATGGATTGACCGGCAATTTGCCATCCTTCTGGGTCCAACCCTCGAGCACCGCCCGCGCACCCTGACCGGGCGCGGTCAGACCCATCGCCTCGTACTCAATGAGTTCGGCGATGGTGAAGCAGTCATGGGATTCGACGAAGGACAGATCTGTCAACTTCACGTCGGCTGCCGCCAGCGCTTGTTCCCAGGCGTGTGCCGCGCCCTCAAACAGAGTGATGTCGCGCTTGCTAATGGGGAGAAAATCGTTGACCTGGACGGCGGCTTTGAAGCGCACCGCCTTGCCCATCGCGCGGGCGGTTTCCTCGTCGGCCAGGATCAGCGCGGCGGCTCCATCGGAGACCAGCGAGCAATCCGTCCGCTTCAACGGCGGCGCCACGTAGGGGTTCTTGTCGGACACGTTGCGGCAGAAGTCGAAACCGAGATCCTTGCGCATCTGCGCGTAAGGATTGTCCACGCCGTTCTTGTGGTTCTTCGCCGCGATCGCCGCCAGAGCGTCAGACTGATCGCCATGACGCTGGAAGTACTTGTCCGCGATGCGACCGAACACTCCCGCGAAACCGGCGGGAATGTCGGCCTCTTCCTTTTGGTAGCTCGCCTTGAGCAGGATGTCGCCGACCTCTTTGCCGGGCGTCGCGGTCATTTTTTCCACGCCGATCACCAAGGCGAATTTGCCGCGGCCGCTGAGTAAAAAGTCTCGCGCGCCGTGAATGGCCGCCGAGCCTGAGGCGCACGCATTTTCATAACGCGTGATCGGCCGGTAGCGCAGTTCCGGCAAGTGCTGCAGCACCAGCGAGGACGGGAAATCCTGAGCGGAGAACCCATTGTTGAACAGACTGAGGAAGGTCCCCTCAATCTCGTGCGGCGCGATCCCGGCATCCGCGATGGCCGCGCCGGCGACGCGCCCGATCAGCGACTCGATGTCAGGGTCGTCGAGTTTCCCGAAGGGCGAATGCGCCCAACCAACGATGCAGGCTTCGGTCATGAGAGTGCTCCTGGCGTCTGTTTCTGGCATTTTGCCATGGCGAGGGGGGAAGCGCGAGGGCTCCGCCCTCGGACCCGCCAGGAGGCTCATCGATCCGCTTCGCGGCTCGATCCTGGACCTCCGGCAAAGGGCGAGGCCCTTTGCGATCTGTTCATTGGTTTGGGTGTGAGAGAGGGCCTACACGGACCTCTATCGGTCACCGTCGGCCCTCTCTCACACCCAAACCAAATTAATGGTTCCAAGGGCCACGGCCCTTGGTGGGGTCCGGGGCAAAGCCCCGCGCTACCCTGCCGTCCACCCTCCATCGATCACCAGGCTCTGACCCGTCATATAGGAAGACGCATCGGACGCGAGAAACACCACCCCGCCCGCCATATCGTTCGGCGCGGCAAACCGTCCCATCGGCGTTCGGGCCCGCAGTCGCTGGCCGTGCACGTCGTGCTCCAGCAGACCGTGCGTCAGGTCCGTATCGACCCAACCCGGTGCGAGCGTGTTGACCCGAACGCCTTTCGTTGCCCAATCGAGCGCGAGCGCCTTCGTCAGCATTTCGACGCCGCCCTTGGACGCACAGTACGGCACCGATCGCAGCAACCCCGTATGACCGGCGACCGAACTGACATTGATCACGGAGCCGCCCTGCCCCATCGCGCCGCCGATATGTTTGCAGCACAGGAACACGCCCGTCAGGTTGACGTCGATAATGGTTTGCCACTCTTCCAGGCTCGTGCGCTCGATGCCCTTGAAGATCGCATTCACGCCGGCGTTGTTGACCAGCACGTCGATCTTGCCGAAGTGCGCCAGCACCGCGTCGCGCAGCGCGAGCACATCCGCTTCCTTCGATACGTCCGCGGTTTGGATGAACGCCTTGTCGCCGATCGCGGCCGCCGCGTCCTCAAGGGTCGCGCGCGTTCGGCCGGTCAGCACGACATCGGCGCCGTGACGGCCAAGACCTTCGGCCATGCCGCGGCCGATCCCTCGGCCCGCGCCTGTGACGATGCAAACCTTGCCGGTGAGATCGAAGTCGGCGCTCACCAGTTGGCTCCGTCCCGGTTGATCTTTTGCGCGAGGCTCCACCGGTGGACCTCCGACGGGCCGTCGTAAATACGGAACCCGCGGACCTCGTTGAAAATCCGCGCAACCAGCGTTTCGCCCGTTACACCCTGACCGCCGAGCACCTGAACGCACCGATCGACAACCCGCCAGATCGCCTCGGAACAGAACACCTTGGCCATGGATGATTCGGTCGTGCCGCGTGCGCCCTGGTCCAACAGCCACGCCGTGTGCCAGATCGCGAGACGACTCATGCGGATATCGATCTCGTTATCCGCGAGCATGAAGCCGACGCCTTCATGGCTGACCAGTTTAGCGCCAAACACCTCCCGCCGCCGCGCGTAGTCGGTCGCGATGTCGTGCGCGCGCCGCGCGGTGCCCAACCACCGCATGCAATGCGTCAAACGAGCGGGCGCGAGGCGGACCTGTGCGTAACGGAACCCTTTGCCCGGTTCACCCAGAATGTCCGATGCGGGAACCCGCAGATTATTGAACCGGACGACCGCATGGCCGCCGGCGAACGCGCTGTCCAGGCTGTCCATCGCGCGGACGATCTCGATGCCGGGTTGGTCCATGTCCGACAGGAACATCGTCGCATGACCGTCCTCGCCCTTTGCCATGATGATGGCGAACGCGGCCCCGGCGGCGCCGGTGATGAACCATTTCTCGCCGTTGATGACGTAATGATTGCCGTCCTTCCGAGCCGTCGTCAGCATCGCCGACGGATCGGAACCGGCGCCCGGCGCGGGCTCGGTCATGCAGAAACAGGAACGTGTCGCACCCGATGCCAACGGCCGCAGCCAACGTTCCTTTTGTTCGTGAGTCGCCACGGCCTCCATCAAATGCATGTTCCCCTCGTCCGGGGCAAAAATATGCATCGCCACTGAACCTAGTAACGAATAACCCGCCTCTTCGAAAACGATGGCCTTGCCGACATGGTTCAATCCAAGCCCGCCCCATTCGGTGCCGACATGCGGCGCCAGCAAACCCGCCTCGCGTCCAAGAGCGACAAGCTCCTGACGGAATTCCTCCGTCGGACCGTGATGGGTCTGACGCTTGTCGCCCTCAATGGGAAGAATTTTGTCGCGGATGAAGGCGCGGGTGCGTTGTTGCAGTTCCTGCAACTCGGGGGTCAGAGCAAAATCCATCAGAATGCGCGTCCTTCGGCGATCTCGAGGGTGAATTCCAGGATGCCGGTGCCGATGGCGGTCAGCGGCGCGTAACGAGGCTCGGTCGTCACGCCGGTTCGGTAGCGTAACCCAAGCTGCAGGAAGATCACCGACAACTTGTACATGGTGATCACACGATGAAACAAAATGTTCGATACATCGCGTCCGGTGATGCGAGAATAGGCCGCGACGGCCTCCTGGCGTGAACACAATCCGGCTTCGATGGCAGGCATTTGTTTCATGTCGTGCAAAGCCCAAGGGTCGGAAGGGTGAACCCAGTAGGATAGAAGGGTGGCGAAATCGAACAGTGGATCGCCTCTTGTCCCTTGATCCCAGTCGACGACGGCGACCGGCGATAGATCTGCCGGATTCAGAATCATGTTATTCAATTTGAAATCGTTGTGCAGAAGGCCTGGCTTTCCTTGAGGCACGATGTTCGCCTCCAGCCAGGCGCCGACCTGCTGGTGCAGCGTCTCGGTGCCGTCCTCCTTCGCGGACCAGCCGCGTTTGATCCAACCGGACACCGCGCGAGACAGAAATCCTTCAGGCCGGCCCAGGTCGTCCAATCCGATCGCTGTCGTATCGACTGCGTGGATCGCCGCGATCGTCTCCAACAGCACGTCCGACAGCCGTTCACCCAGACCCGGCCTTGCCGCCACATCCCGCGGAATCGTTTCTCGAATAACAAGTCCTGGGCGGTACTCCAGAATCTGAAAGCGCTGCCCGCAAACAGTCGGATCATCGCACAAATGCAAGCTGCGCGGCACGAATGGCAACGCATTTGGCAGTCGCGACAGAATGTGGTGCTCGCGCGCCATATCGTAAGCGCCGTCCGGCAACTCACCCATTGGCGGACGGCGCAACACCGCCGGTTTGCGGTCGAGGTAAATGAGATAATTCAGGTTCGCGAGCCCGCCCGCGAACTGCCGCGGCGGCGGATCATCATCCAGCCGCATCCCTTGACGCGCCAGGTAAGCGCCGACCGCCTGCCAGTCCAGCGTGACGCTATCCTCTGGCCGGCGAAGGGCATCCTCCGATGGCCCCTCTGGCAACCCCTCTGGCAACCCCTCTGGCAGCCCCCCTGGCGACACGTGTCCTCCTATCGGCTTGCGAGCGGTCCTGGTAGAAGCCAATACTGATACAGGAGGAACGCGATGACGCAACCGACCGCCATGACGCGGACCACCGGGCTGCCGAAAGGAGCGAGCCTGAAGCCAATCGGAGTACGTCCATGACCACACCGCCCCTGAGCTACGCACACGGCGTCTCGACCACGCCATTGATCGGTGAAACGATCGGTGTGCATTTCAATCGCACGGTGGAACGGTGGGGTGACCGGCCTGGCCTGATCTCGCGCCAGCAGGGGATCAGTTGGACCTGGAAAGAACTTGGCGAAAAGGTGGATGCCTTCGCGGCCGGTCTGCGCGCGATGGACCTGAAACCCGGCGAGCGCGTGGGGATCTGGTCCCCCAACAACGCGGAATGGATCGTGACGCAATACGCCACCGCGAAAGCCGGACTGATCCTGGTCAACATCAACCCGGCTTATCGGCTGTCCGAACTGGAATACGCGCTGAACAAGGTCGGCTGCCGGGCACTGATCACCTCGACCCGATTTAAGACCAGCGACTATATCGGCATGGTCAATACGCTGGCACCGGAGCTGGTTCGCGCCAGACCGGGACACCTCGACGCGGCGAAGCTTCCCGCACTGCGCTCGGTGGTTCAGATCGGCGGCGCGGCGCCGGGAACGCTCCCGTTCGACTCCGTCTACACGATGGGCGGCGCGACCGAACGCGCGACGCTGACGGATCTGGCCGGCAAACTGCAATTCGATGATCCGATTAATATTCAGTTCACCTCCGGCACGACGGGCCTGCCCAAGGGAGCGACCCTGTCGCACCATAATATCCTGAATAATGGCTACTTCCTGGCTCTGGGCATGCAATATACCGAGCATGACAAAGTGTGCATCCCGGTGCCGATGTATCATTGCTTCGGCATGGTGATCGGCAGTCTGGCATGCCTGACCAGCGGCGCCGCGATCGTGTTTCCCGGCGAGGGCTTCGATCCACTGACAACGCTGCAAACGGTCGCCGAGGAACGGTGCACATCGCTCTATGGCGTGCCGACCATGTTCATCGCCGAGCTGGACCACCCTGAATTCAGCCGGTTCGATCTCGCCAGTTTGCGCACCGGCATGATGGCGGGAGCACCCTGTCCGATCGAGGTCATGCGCCGCTGCATCAAGGACATGCATCTCAGCGACATCACGATCGGCTACGGCATGACCGAAACCAGCCCGGTCAGCACGCAAACTCTCATCGGCGATACGCTGGAACACCAGACCGCGACCGTGGGTAAAGTCCACCCCCATGTCGAGGTCAAGATCGTCGATACCGACGGCCGTATCGTTCCAGCCGGCACAACCGGCGAGTTCTGCACACGCGGCTACTCCGTCATGCTCGGCTATTGGGATGACGAGGAGCGCACCGCTCAGGCCATCGACAACGCGGGATGGATGCACACCGGCGATCTGGCGACGATGGATGCCGATGGATATTGCAACATCGTCGGCCGCATCAAGGACATGGTCATTCGCGGCGGCGAAAACATCTATCCGCGCGAAATCGAGGAGTTCCTTTATCGTCATCCCTCCATCCAGGACGTTCAGGTGTTCGGCGTTCCCGACCAACGCTATGGCGAAGAACTCTGCGCCTGGATCAAAATTCGCGACGGCGCGACCCTGACGGAGGAGGATGTGAAGACATTCTGCAAAGACCAGATCGCCCACTACAAAGTGCCCCGCCACATCCGGTTCGTCACCGAGTTCCCGATGACCGTGACCGGGAAAATGCAAAAATTCATCATGCGCGAGACAATGGTTCAGGACCTTGGCGTCAAGGAAATCGCCACCGCCTGAGACCCAGAAAACAGGAGAACCTCCATGCGATGGGCTCGTTTCGATAACGGTGGCACACCAACCTACGGCGTCGTCGAAGGCGACACACTTATTCCGGTGCGCGGCTCGCCGTTCGACGCGTGGGAACGCACCACGACGAAGCATAAGCTCGCCGACGTGAAGTTGATGGTTCCCGTCATTCCGCCGACATTCTACGCCGCTGGTCTCAACTACGCCCTCCACGTCCGCGAAGCCGCCGAAAAACTGGGTTTGCCCGTCAACCTCCCGACGCAGCCCGACATCGGCTACCGCGCCAACAATGCGCTGATCGCGCACGGGGAAAACATCGTCATCCCTGCCGACGCCACCGAACTTGTGCAATACGAGGGCGAACTGGTCGCTGTGATCGGCCGCAAGTGTAAAAATCTGGCTCGGGAAAACGCGTTGACAGCGGTCATGGGCTGGACCATCGGCAACGACGTCAGCGAGCGGAGCTGGCAAAAGCAGGACCGCACCCTGTGGCGTGCGAAGAACACGGACACGTTCAAACCGATGGGGCCATGGATCGAGACCGACGTGAAGCTGGAAGACCTCGTCACGAAGATCCGGTTGAACGGCAAGGAACTGATCAACTTCAAAACCAACGACATGGTGTTTGGCGTCGTCGATTACCTGGTCGCGATGACGAGCTGTCTGACTCTGTATCCCGGCGACGTGGTCTGGATGGGCACCGAGGGCAAGACCGAAAACATGAAACACGGCGATACGATCGAGGTCGAAATCACCGGCATTGGCACGCTGTCCAATGGCGTGGTCCGGGAAAGCCAGTAATGGTCGTTACCCGTCACGGCCGGGTCAAGCCCGGCCAAGACGAAAAAGTGAACATAACCTCACTCACCCGCCGCTCAGTTTCCAGCCGCCGATTTCCGGACGCGCCAGTCCCAGGTTCTCGCGCAAGGTCGCGCCCTTATATTCGGTCGGAGACAGACCGCGCCGCTGCAGTTCAGGCACGACAAACTTAACGAAATCCTCGAACGTGCCCGGTGTGTGGGTACCGGCGACGACGTAACCGTCGCAGGCACCCTCGGTGAACCATTTTTCCAGCCGGTCGGCGATGTCCTTGCCGCTGCCGATGACCGCCTCACGCGGCCGCCCGCGGCGGGTGACCTGAAGAAAGTCGCGCACCGTGGGATTGCGCCCGGTACGTTCCACGACCCGATCGCGCATCGCCTGCATGCCCGACATGCCCTCGAGTTCTTCGTCAGTGAACACCTCGTCCATGGCTTTCTTTTTGAAGTCGTAATTGAGTGCCTCCGACAACAGGGCAAGACCATCGACCTCCTTGTAAAGCGAGTCGATCAGAGCCCATTTATCCTCGGCCTCGGCGCGCGTTTCCGCGACGACCGGATAGGCGATCGTGTTGATGGTCACCTTGTCCGGATCGCGGTTCAACGCGGCGATCGACGCTTTCATGGCGGCGTAATCGCGTTTCGCGGTTTCGAAATCCGGATAGCCGACGAACATCGTTTCAGCCCAACGCGCGGCGAAAGTCTTGCCGCGCGAGCTCGACCCGGCCTGGATCACGACCGGATGCCCTTGCGGCGATCGCGGCACGGTGAAAGTACCCGATGATTTCAAGAACTTTCCCTTATACTCCAAACGATGCACTTTGTCCGGGTGGGCGAACAGGCCGGATGTTTTATCGACCACCAGCGCATCGTCTTCCCAGCCGTCCCAGCAACTATGAACGATCTCCATGAATTCATCGGCCCGGTCGTAGCGAAGGTCGTGGTCCATGTGGACGTCGCGACCCATATTGTGGGCCTCGCCATCGTTGACCGACGTGACGACGTTCCATGCCGCGCGGCCGCCGATCATGTGATCCACGGTTTGAAAACGGCGAGCGACATCGAACGGCTCATAATACGTCGTTGACGCGGTCGAACCGATCCCGAGATATTTCGTGCCGAACCCCATCGCCATCATCGTGGCGACGGGGTCGATCTTCACGACGCGGACACCATTCGCGACGACCTCGGCGGGGTTGCCGCCATAAATATCAGGCATCGCCAGGCGGTCGTCGAAAAAGCCCAGCTGGAATTTGCCGGCTTCGAGGACCTGTCCGATTTTCTGGTAATAGGCGGCGGTGGTGAAATCCGAGCGTGCCTCGGGATGCCGCCATGCACTCGCCAGCGTTGTGCAGTTCTGCGCCTGCAGAAAGCCGACCAGGACCATTTGCCGCATCGTTCCGCTCCAATCCATCTTCGCTTTCGAGTCTACGGCGGTGCGGTCGAAATCGCCACCCGCGCGTTCGCAACGTTGACCCGCGGCCCTAATGTCCCCCAATTGGGGCAGCATGCGTGGGAGGTTTCCGGACGTGTCAATGTACGAACAAGATCTTGGCCAAACGCCGGCCAACCATGTGCCGCTGTCGCCGATTTCGTTTTTGCTGCGCGCGGCTCGCATTTACCCGAACCGCGTCGCGATCGTCCACGGCCCGCGCCGATACACTTACGCTCAATTCCTCGAGCGATCGCGGCGCCTGGCGTCGGCGCTGGCACGCCACGGGATCGGCAAGGGCGACACGGTGGCGATCCTCGCCCCCAACATCCCCGAGATGCTCGAAGCCCACAACGCGATCCCCGCCCTGGGCGCCGTGCTGTGCTCGATCAATACCCGCCTCGATGCCGGCGCCGTCGGGTTCATATTGCGCCACTCAGCCGCCAGGGCAGTGCTGATCGATCGAGAGTTTTCCGCGATCATGCGCCGCGCGCTGGACGAGTCATGTACGAACCCTCTGGTCATCGACATCGACGATCCGCTCGCACCAGGCGGGGACGCAATAGGTGCCACCGAATATGAAACCTTCATCGCCGGCGGCGACCCCAATTTCGCGCTGAACCTTCCGGACGACGAATGGCAGGCGATTTCGCTGAACTACACCTCGGGAACCACCGGCAACCCAAAAGGCGTCGTGCTGCACCATCGCGGCGCCTATCTGAACGCGACCGCGAACGCTCTGACGTTCCAGTTGTCGCCGGCGAGCGTTTATCTCTGGACTCTGCCGATGTTTCATTGCGACGGCTGGACCTACACCTGGGCTGTTACGCTGGCGGGCGGGACGCATGTCTGCCTTCGACGGGTGGACCCGGCGGAGATCTTTCCGGCGATCGCGGAGCACAAGGTCACCCACATGTGCGGCGCACCGATCGTGCTGTCGATGCTGATCCACGCGCCCGACACGGTGCGGCGGCGGTTCGATCAGACCGTGCAGATCGCGACGGGCGGTGCGGCCCCACCCTCGACCGTCATCGCCCGGATGGAGGAAATGGGCTTCGCCGTGACCCATCTCTACGGCCTGACCGAAAGCTTCGGTCCCGCCACGGTCTGCATGTGGCAACCGGCGCTGGACACAATGGGATTGCCTGAAAAATCCGCGTTCATGTCGCGCCAAGGCGTGAACACACCGATGCTGGAAGACGCCGTTGTGTTCGACCCCGAGACGATGAACCCGGTGCCCGCCGACGGCACGACGATCGGCGAACTGATGCTGCGCGGCAATACCGTGATGATGGGATATCTGAAGAACCCGACGGCCACTCAGGACGCGTTCGCGGGTGGCTGGTTCCATACCGGCGACCTGGCCGTGATGCATCCCGACGGCTACGTGGAGGTAAAAGATCGAGCCAAGGACATCATCATTTCGGGTGGCGAAAACATTTCCTCGCTCGAGGTAGAGGAGGTTCTTTACCAGCACCCGTCTGTGATGGAGGCGGCTGTCGTTGCGCAAACGGACGAGAAGTGGGGCGAAACGCCGCACGCTTTCGTGACGATGAAACCGGGAGCGGACCCGGTGACGCCCGAGGCCATCATCGAATGGTGCCGCCAGCGCATGGCGCATTTCAAATGCCCCCGGCATGTGACGTTTGGACCATTGCCGAAGACCTCGACGGGAAAAATTCAGAAATTCGAATTGCGCGAGAGTGCGAGGGTGCGGGAGCGATAGCGCAGGGGGCAGGCAATGTCGCCGCTACGCGCCGTACTGTGGTTATGGGGGATATGGTTCGTGTCGTGGATGCTCGCGGCATCGTGGTCGAACCGAACCCAGGCAAAGCCCAGGTTCGGCTCCGAACGGGTTCATGGAGTCGTTACGCTGGCAGGGATGCTGCTTTTGTTTTCCGCACATCCCGGGTTCGATCGCGGACCGAGGCTCTGGCACGTACCATGGGACTTCGGATGGGGCCTGGTTGGCGTCGCCGCTCTCGGATTCGCGCTTTGCTGGTGGGCACGCATCCACCTCGGCCGGATGTGGTCGATGTCTGTCACGCTCAAGGCCGATCATCATATCGTCGACACCGGTCCCTACGCGCTCGTTCGGCATCCCATTTACACCGGCATCATTCTCGCGTCCGCGGCGACGGCGGTGCTGGAGGCTGAGCTTGTCGCGTTCGCGGGCCTCGTGCTGGTCATCGTCGGCTTCTGGACCAAGGCCCGCCTCGAGGAACGGTTCCTCCGCGAGGAACTGGGACCGGCGGCTTACGATGCTTACGCACGCCGGACCGGCATGCTTTTTCCCGGCCTGTAAGCGGGCCCGCGACGATCGGCGGTTGCCTCTCAACGTCATGGCCGGGCTTGACCCGGTCATCTTTTCAAGCACTTGCGGTGACAGATGATCGGGTTAAGCCGGACCGTGATGGGTCCTCATGAGTCAAAACTTACGGAAACCGGGATTAAAGAACGCCAATTGAAGTTCAGGAAAGCGTTATCTTGCCGGGCCCAGTACCCGGCATCCCGGCCAATCGTTACCTGCCGGTAAGTGACTCGCGCCTACCAATCCGTTTCAGATCAACCTGACGTTGAAGCTGATCAATGATTGATCGGCATCCCTGGCGAAAAATGCCCTGGGCGGCCTCGGTTGAAGCGTGAACCGTGACCCACGCCCAGTCCGCCCATTCGCCAGCCGGTTCGGTCCGTTGATCCGGCTCCAGCAGGATCCAGGGGAAAATGAAGCCGCTTCTGTCCATTCAGTACCTTCGGGCCTTCGCGGCACTCGCGGTCGTCGCCTTCCACAGCGGGCGAGCCACCATTCTGGGCCAGGCCGGCGTCGATGTGTTCTTCGTTCTGTCCGGATTTCTCATGTGGGCAGTGACGGCGAAGGCCATCGGACCGCTTGAGTTCCTGAACCACAGAATCCTCCGCATCGTGCCGTTGTATTGGATCGCGACCGTTGCGATGGCCGCGACACTGGGTGCACCGATCGCCGATACGTTCCGGTCGTTGATGTTCGACCCCTATCGCGGCTCGGCAGGCCATTTATGGCCCGTCTTAATTCAGGGATGGACGTTGAACTATGAAATGTTTTTCTACGCGGTATTCGCCGCGACACTCTTT
>JBEKGV010000023.1:0-13513 GCA_050012615.1 Acetobacteraceae bacterium
GCTCCGATGGCAGCCAGGGAATGGTCGATCAGGCGATCCTCGCTGCCCAGCAGGTCAACATCAACCTTCCTCTGGAATGCTGCGTATGGGCCAATCTGCCTGGCCATTTCACCAACAACTTTGACCTGATTTTCTGCCTCGGCAATTCAATTGGCCACGTCCGCGACAAGGAAGAAATGGTGCAATCGCTCCGGGGAATGCGGCAAGTCCTCAAAGAGCATGGCAAGCTTGTCATTGAATTACGCGACTGGGAGCAGCTTCGAAAAGAGAAAACGAGATTCACGCTCTTTCAATGGAGAGAACGGGGCGGGCAGCGATGCCTTCCCATCTACGTATGGACCTTTCCTGAAAGCTTCGACGACCCTCATATCACTGAAGTGCTTCTCGTCTTCGAGGCTGGCGGAGAAGCATCCATCCGATCGTACCCAATCGTCTACTATCCATTTCACCTGGAAGAGTTGACGGAACGACTGCGGTGTGCAGGCTTCGGCGAAACCGAGATAAGGTTCAGCAAGGACCACACGGCATATCGTGTGATTGCGTCGTAGCGGAGATGGGTCTGCGAAACGCGGACCCATTCCACTTGAGCAAGGAGAGAACGATGGTCCCGCCCAGGAGAAATATCTGCGCAATAATTACGCTGTTCTTCGTGGCCCCGCTGGTGGCCGAATATCTGCTGGGAGATCTGCCTCTGAAGATGCTGGGGGCACTTATCGTATTGGCGCCGGCATACGGCGGCGCTGCGGTATTGATTCGCGAGACAGCGCGGCGAACGGGTCGCGGCTGGCCGACGATGCTGATGCTGGGCACGGCCTTCGCGTTAATCGGCGAAGGCCTGGTGTCGCAGTCGCTCTTCAATCCTGACTATATGAATAAGCACTGGCACCTGCTCGCCCCCGCCTATATTCCGGCGTTAGGCATCGGAGGCTGGTGGACGTTGTTCATGTTCAACCTCCACACGTTCTGGAGCATGGGCGTTTCAATTGCACTTGTGGAGGCGCTTTTCCCTGCCGAGGCTGAAACGCCGTGGCTGGGACGCGTTGGTGATTCGGTCGTCGCTCTGGTGTACGTGATTGGTTCAGCCGCAAACTTCGCCATCGGGTTTAAGCAGAACCAGTTCGTTGCATCCCATGCACAGCTTCTCAGTGCGGCAGTGCTGAGCGTGTTGCTGATTGTGTGTGCATTTCTGATTCCGGCGCGGGGATCGCGCATGGCCGGCGGCAGGGTGCCGAGCCCATGGATTACAGGAGCTGTTGCGTTCGTGCTGGGCACGGGCGCTATGCATACACAACCGAAGTGGGGTTGGGCTGCGGTGGGTGCAATGCTGGCAATCGACGCGTTCTTCCTCGCTCTGGTCGCGTGGGTTTCGCAACAAGCCGGATGGAGCGCGCTGCATACTCTGAGCCTGGCAGCGGGCGGCGCGCTGGTCTACGGCATTCGCGCGTATACAGCAAAGCCACTGGTCGGTGGATTGCTTTGGATGCGCATCAGTACCACGGTTTTTCTCGCCGCCGCGGTTTGGCTCATAGGCTTATGCGCGAGGCGCATCATCCGCTACGCAAGGCTTCAAAAAAACGATGGTCTTCCGGTGGATTTATCGTAAGATCAAGGACGCGCCAAAACGACCTTGGTTCTTCGCTGGAGCAAAGCATGGAAGTCAAAGGTGCAACCCTTCTGTACACATTGGCTGGCCTGATGATCACGTTCGCGGGGTTCTCGACGCTCTTGTTGGCCCTCCGACCGGCCGCTGGAGCGAGGTTGTCACTGCTTGACAGATTCCTTGCAAAAACGGTCATGACGCACGTTTTCGTATTGGCGGCGGCAGCGTTGTTGCCGGCGCTATTGGCGCTCTACGACATTCCGGAAAACTGGATTTGGCGAAGCTCTGGTGTGCTTTTCGCACTGCCGATGCTGTCGCTTCAGGTCACCTATCCGCGGCGGCGCCGCAAGATTGTCGGCAAAGGACCGCCGCTCCCGATATTCGCGGTCTTCGTTGTATTCGGCTCCGCTGTGACACTGGCGATGCTTGGCTACATTCTGGTAGGCCTCCAATACAACGCCGCAGCCTACATCACGGCGTTGACGATCGACTTCTTTACGGTCACTTTCGCCTTCCTGGTCGCGGCCGATGTCATTATGCAACAACCAATCGAACAGTCATAGCGGACGGCGACGCATTAGCTCCGGCCCATAGGGCGTGAACTCATAACGCCCATCTCAGCGCTTTACAGGAGTCCACTTTGGAACCGTAAGCGGCCTTCACTCACCGTAGGTGGCACTTCCGGGATGGGTCAGGTCACGCTGTTCAGCAATCGTTCGGTGAACGCCAGCAATGGGTCGGACGTTTCGGATCGGGCGCCCGGATATCGGTCATTCTGCTGAAAGCCGGTTCTGGTGTAATACCAATCGGCCGAAAGATTGACGTACGACCTTCCAAATCCGTCATGGCCCGGCCCCCGCCTTCGCAGGGGTAAACTCGTCCGGGCCACCTATCGCGGCACTGTGCTGGTACAGGTGGCCCGGACGAGCCGGGCCATGACGATAACGGAAAGAGTCAATCTATTCGACGGTTGGCATAAGCTGGCGGCAAGGTAGACATCCATGTCAAATTTTTACGTCCGGGGCGTACTGGCCAACCTGATAACGCTCGTGATTTTGCTCGCGTGCCTGTTCATTCCGGCGGGCACGCTCAACTATTGGCAGGCATGGGTCTTCGCAACCGTCTTTGAGGTGTCCGCCCAGGCGTTGGGCATTTATTTTCTCCTGCACGACCGAAAGCTGGTTGAGCGGCGCATGAGCATTGGACCCGTGGCGGAGCAGCGACCGAGTCAGAAACTCATCTCGGCGCTTTTCATCCTTGGGTTTCTGGGGTTCGTGGTGCTTCCCGCGTTTGACCATCGCTTCGGTTGGTCGCCGGTCGCGCCGGTCGTGTCAGTTATCGCGGACGCGATGATCGTGCTATCATTCCTGCTGTTCTTCGTCGTGATGAAATCGAATAGCTATGCCGCTTCCACCATTCAGGTAGAGGAGGGACAACCAGTCGTATCGACGGGCCCCTACGCCTATGTCCGGCACCCGATGTACTCGGGTGCACTTCTCTTGCTCGCGGCGATGCCGTTCGCACTCGGTTCGTGGTGGGGCGTCCTCCTCGTCGTACCGTTCTTCCCGGTACTCGTTTGGCGCATCCTCGATGAGGAAAATTTCCTCCGCGAAAGCTTGCCAGGGTATGACGAGTATATGCGGATTGTGCGATGTCGTCTTGTTCCTCGGGTGTGGTAGCGCACTGGCATCAGGGACCTTACATTCGGCGTGTTGCTCAACCGACGACCGTTGATTGTCGCGCGCCCAACCGCCCAGGCAGGTCCGACGTCCTTCACCGGTGAAGCTTATGTCGTGGAGAACTGTGACGGCTGCGCCGGAGACCCTTCGTCAGTGAATTTAATCGCACGATCGTCCGACCCGCGGTGCGTTTGGCACAGTAAAGCGAAAGGAAGTCCCGCACGGCACACGCGGCGACACCCACAAGCGCCCGCCATGGGCGTCGATGATAGATCGACAGATCGAAAGCCCCATGCCCATGCCGCTCGGCTTCGTCGTGAAGAAAGGATCGAAGATGCGATCGGCGTTCGCCGGATCGAACCCCGTGCCGGTATCCTCGACCGCCACCAGCGCGCCGCCCGGTTCGACGGGTTCCGAGGTGATTGCCAGCACCTTCGGGCGGTCCGTGACCACACTCATGGCCTCCATGCCGTTCATGATCAGGTTCAGCAGCACTTGCTGCAACTGAACCCGGTCACCGAAGACCGGCCGATCATCCGCGGACAGGTCGGTGTGAAGCACAACGCCATGCTGCTGCAGTTCGCCGCGGGTGAGTGCCAACACGTCCCGGATGGCGCAGTAGATGTCGAGCGGGTTCAGTTGCAGACCCGATTTCTTGGTAAGCGCCCGAAGCCCGTCAATCACCTCGCCGGCACGCATGCCGTCCTTGACGATGCGAGCGAGCGCCTGCCGCGCCTCCGCCATGTGCGGTGGTTGACGATTCAGCCAGAGCTGCGCCGCCTCGGCATTGGTGACCATCGCCGCGATCGGCTGGTTAATCTCATGAGCGATGGAGGCGACCAACTCGCCCATGGTCGTCAGCCGTGAGACCCGGACCACTTCCGCCTGGGCAGTTCTGAGCGCCTCCTCGGCACGGTTGCGCTCAGTGATATCCATGACTGCCCCGACGAAGACGAAACGCTCCGGATCTTCGCCCGTCGACGGATGAGCCACGACCCGAACATATTTAACCGACCCGTCCGCCATCAACAGGCGATGCTCGGCGATAAACTCGGTCCTTTCGATCGAAGCGCGGTCGAGGATTTGCCGCAGACGCGTCCGGTCGTCCGGATGCACCCGGTCAAGCGCCATCTGAACACTCAGCTCTATCGTGGGCTCGCATTCGAAGATCCGATAAGTCTCACTGGACCAGTAGATTTTCCCGCTCGCCGGCTCCCAGCCGAAGCTTCCTGTGTGGCTCAATCGCTGCGCTTCCGCCAGATACATCTCACTCCGCCGGAACGACTCCTCGGCCTTTTTGCGTTCGGCGCGTTCCTGAGCTTCACGCAACGCACGATGCACGGAAGGCACGAGCCTCGACAGTCGCGACTTCACGACATAATCCGTGGCCCCGTTTTTGACCGCCTCAATCGCCACTTCCTCGCCGAGCGAGCCGGAAACAAAGATGAAGGGCAGATCGGCGCGGGCATAGCGCGCAAGCGTCAATGCGGAAAATCCGTCGAAGGAAGGAAGTTTGTAATCCGCCAGAATGAGGTTGATTCCGATGTTCTCAAGACCGGCGACGAACTCGGCGCGCGTTTGCGCGCGGATTATTTCACAGACGAAGTGATCGGCCTCAAGCAGCTCCTGAATAAGCTCCGCGTCATGGCTGTCATCCTCCAGCAACAGAATTCGAAGAGGAGATGTCACTTCTTCAGGCTGCCCGGTGGCGGCTCGTTGACAACCGCCCAGAAGACGCCGAGTTCCTTGACCGCGTTGACGAACTCGTGAAAATCGACCGGCTTCACGACATAGGCGTTCACCCCGAGACTGTAGCTTTTCACCATGTCTTTTTCCTCGTGGGATGAGGTCAGCACCACCACGGGTATCATCTTCAGAGCCTCGTCGGACTTGATCTGCTGCAAGACCTCCAGTCCACCGACCTTCGGCAGTTTCAGATCGAGCAATATGACAGCAGGGTTGTCGCCGGAGCGCGTGCTGAATTCTCCCCGGCGGTAGAGGAAATCCAGGGCTTGTTGTCCGTCGCGGGTAATCACGACCTCATTCGCCAGGTTATAGTCCGCCAGCGCCGTCAGGGTCAGCTCCACGTCGTTCGGGTCGTCCTCGACGATCAAAATGCGTGCCAGTGTCGTCATGGCGCCGTCGCCCTCCTTTCCGCCGCGGTTTGTGTTTTCGGAAGCGAGAAATAGAAGGTCGCGCCTTGATCCACCACTCCCTCGCCCCGGACTTTGCCGCCATGGCGCTGGATGATGCGCTGTACGGTGGCCAGCCCTATTCCGGTGCCTTCGAACTGTTCAGGCAGATGCAGACGCTGAAAGACGCCGAACAGATTGTCTACGTACTGCATGTCAAAGCCGGCGCCGTTATCCCTCACGAACACCTCGACCTCCGTTCCCTCGCGGTCCACACAACCAATCTCGATTTCGGCCCGGGTTCGTGTACTGGTGAATTTGACCGCGTTGGAAACAAGATTGACAACGACCAGCCTCAGCATGGAACGGTCTCCGAGACAAACCGGAAGCCCGCCGATTTTCCAGGCAATGTCCCGACCCTTCGTGTCCTGCACGATTTCCGCCACGACGCCCTTGACGAGCTGCTCCAGGTCCACATCCGCCTGTTTGGTCCCAGCCCGCCCGATCCTGGAAAACGCCAGCAGGTCGTCGATCAGGTTGCCCATTCTTTTTGCCGCGTCGAGAATTGTTCGGATGAATCGCTGGCTCTTCTCGTCGAGCAAAGACGATGCCTGTCTTTGCAGTAGCTCGGAGTATCCAACCATGTGGCGAAGTGGTGCGCGCAGGTCGTGGGAGACGGAATAAGTAAAAGATTCCAATTCCTTGTTGATCGCTTCGAGTTCCGCGGCCCGTTTGCTGAGTTCCTGATTGAGTTTTTGGATTTCGTCCTCTCGGCGCCTGCGCTGTTCCACCTCGACCTGAAGGTTGTCGCGGGCCTGCCGAAGGCTGTCCTCGATTCGGCGTCGAACAGCGCTAAACGACGCGACAATCGCCGCCCATGCGAAGAAAATGAAAAAATACGGCAGATCGCCGGTGGAAATGTCGAACGAGTAAAGCGGCTCCGTAAAGAAGTAGTCGAAGCAGGCCGACGACAATAAAACGGCCAGCACGGAAGGTCCGGTTCCCGCGTACCAGGTGGCGAAGGCGATGGCCACGGTAAGAGCCGGCAGTTCTATGTCGCGGAACTGGTAATGTCGCGATGCGAACGCCACCCCGAGCGCGACCGCGACGGAAACGACTGAAAAACCGTAGCGCAGGGTCGGTGAGTGGATGCTCTGAAATTCCTGATTCCAGTACACCAGACTACGCCTTACTCCGGTATAGTTGGGTGCTTCCGCAAGCTCGGTCATCATGACGCTTTTCTTCCGATGGCTCCGCCGGAAGCGGACGCAATGCGCCGGCCAACCGATGCGAGATAATCGTGATGCCTTTCGTTGAGGCACAGCGGACTGCCACGCGTTCCGTCGCGGCGCCGGCAGAGGACCAACGCCGCGTCCTGATAGAGGCCATGGGCCGACAACTCCATCCGAGGCTCCTTCGCTTCGGCGACCGCCTTTTCGTCGGCATCAACCCCGGTCCCCACCACGGCCGGTGCCGATGGCGTCACGGGCCTGACTCGTGGCGAGCCCGGCAAACCCAGCGACGTCCGGTCACAGCGCGCATTCTTCGACTCATTCTACGATACAGGACTTACGCTTTGGCCGCCACTCACAATCGAACCCGGGCCAATGCCCCGCGCACGGAAGCTACCCGCACCGCTCTGTCGGCCACCGGACACACGGTGCTGGTGCCGTGCGGCTTCGCGACCGAGGTCGAGGCGCTTTACCCAGTGCGCGCCGCCACCAAGGCACGCTACCGGGTCCTGGCTGTTCAAAGGACGGCTTTGGGTTCGTCATGAGCAACCGCTCGCCAACATGATCAACAAAGGCCTGCTTCTCGCCATGGATCGCCGCGAAGCGGCCGGGCGGTTACGGCCAACTTCGCCGTTTGAGCCGCGGCACCCCGTGTCACCTTCAACCGCCGTGATCGAGATTTCCCTCGGCGAGGCGTCCCAGCGCGGTGTGGATCTTCCGATCGATCTCGATCCCTTCAACGACAAGACGCGCGCGTGTCGCGTAGGCACGCTCGCCGGGAATGCGGATCTCGTCCACGCCCTCCTGACGCGGCGTGGCCTTGATCGTTTCGATCCGCCGGCTGACTTCGCGCCGGTAGTCCTCCAGCGGCAGAAACAGGTCTGGCCGGAACGCGATGAACATATATCCGCCGATATCGTCAGCTTCGCGCGTCCCGGCGGCCAGAGCGCCAAGCGCGTCCATGGCCAGGGCGAGGCCAAAGCCCTTGTAACCGCCCTCCGGCCCGCCGAAGGGAAGCAGCGCGCCGCGTCGGGCGGCGTTGGCGTCGGTCGTCGGGTGGCCGTTCGGCCCGAGTGCCACGCCCTCGGGGATCGGCGTGCCAAGGCGGGCGCGGAACTGCAGGTCGGTGCCCATGAACGCCGACGTGCCCATGTCGATCACCAGAGGATCGCCTTGCGCGGGAAAGCCGAACGCGATCGGGTTGGTGCCAAGCGCGGGGCGCGTGCCGCCGAACGGCGCCACGCTTCGCGGCGAGGCCACGGTGTGGATCACGACGAAGCCGGCGCGGGCGATCATTTCGCAATAATAAGCACTGCGGCCGGTCATTTGTGTGTTGCCCATCGACACGAGGGCGAGGCCATGTGCCGCGGCCCGCTCGATGGTCGCCTCGCTGGCGCGGTAGGCGGCGATCATGCCGTTATTGTCGCCACCATCGACCACGGCCGCAGGTCCGTTCTCCCGCAGCACCGTGACGGGCCGGCGCGGCCGGCGGAACTGGGGAGCGTCAACGACATTCAGCAGCTTCGGCAGGCCGGAATACTCGTAGCCGCACAGCGCGGCGTCCAACACATGATCGGTCAGGATGCGCGCATCGTCGTCGTCGAACCCGGCGCCGCGCATCGCCGTCTCTCCCAGTACCCGCGCGTCGGCGACTGACAATCGGACGCGGTCTTTGGTGGTCGCTTCGGTCATCATCCAACCCTCGAATTTGCCGGTTCAACGTGCCGCGGGATCGCGACGCCTGTCCATCTCCGCGGCCCGGAAGTATGCGCCTTGGGAATGGCGGGTCGACGGATCGCCGAGCCGGCATTTGCGGCCGCGCGACATGGTGACAGTATCGGAGGCGACAGCAAGCGAGGAGGAAACGATATGGCGATGCGCATTCTCTGGCCAAGTATTCCCGCTGAGTACGTGCCGGTCGCACGCGATGCGGTCGGCCCGGGATTCGAAACGGAATTCCATGCCACCTTCTCGGATGTGACTGACGAGCAATGGGCCAACGCGGACGCGATCGTCGGGCCGAGCCCGCCGTCCCAGTACATCGACAAGCTGAGCAAGTGCCGCATTTTCGTGAAGCTTGGGGTTGGCTACGACGACGTCGACCTTGAGCGCTACGGCAAGATGGGCATCGCCGTTTGCAACACGCCGGACTACGGCACGCGCGAGGTCGCCGACCACGCCATTGCCTTGATGATGACGCTGGCAAAGAGCATCGCGTATCACGACGCCCAGTTGCGCGCCGATCTGAGGGCGAACTGGCGCCCGGCGCACAACCCGTTCGGCCATCGGCTGTCGATCTGCACGTTCGGCGTGGTCGGCATGGGTCGTATCGGCACCGCCGCCGCCCGGCGGGCCAAGGCGTTCGACATGGACGTGGTGTTTTACGATCCGTACCAACCGAACGGTTACGAACTCGCGATCGGCGTTCGCCGCGCCGATTCTCTGGCGGAACTTATGGGTCAGTGCGACTTCGTCAGCGTCCACGCGCCACTGACAGAGGAGACGCGCAAGCTGATCGGTGCGGAGGCGTTCGCCGCGGCGAAACCTGGAATGATCCTGATCAACACGGCGCGCGGACCAATCGTCGACATCGATGCGCTTTATGACGCCATGAAGGCTGGCACCGTGCTCGCCGCCGGGCTTGACGTACTGCCGGAAGAACCGGCCAACCCGCAGTCGCGCCTGATCGCCGCGTGGCAGCGCGATGAGGACTGGATCCGCCACCGGCTGGTGCTGACGCCGCACTCGGCCTTCTACACACCCGAGAGTATGCGCGACAATCGCGCCTTCTCGGCGCGCACGGCGGCGCGCTTCCTGCGCGACGGGCGGCTGGAGAATTGCGTCAACAAGCAATTTCTTGTCACAAAAGGCTGAGGAACGATGACGGTCGGAAATTTTCGGTGGACGACGGACAGCGGCTTAATCCATGGGCGGAATGGTCCCGCGATCCGGCCACGTGACGGAAGATCCTGCTCGACCATCCGGCGCGGCGGTATGGGTTTTGACCGGATGGCTTTTGACCGGATGGGGCGCGCGAATAAGCACTGATCGCCGACAACACGGGGATCGCCAATAGCACGGGAGCAAGAACGCCATGATGATCGTCGATGCGCAAATTCATCTCTGGGCCAAGGGTACGCCGTCGGCGCACCACCGGCAGGAACCCTATTCCAAAGACCAGGCGCTGGCCGGGATGGACGCGGCGGGCGTCGACCGCGCGGTGATCCATCCGGTGATGTGGGACCCGGACTCGAATGAGTTGGCTGTCGAGGCGGTACGCGCACATCCGGATCGCTTCGCCATTCTCGGCTGGTTCTATCTGGATCGGCCGGAGAGCCGGGCGCTGATCGATACCTGGAAGAACCGGCCCGGCATGCTCGGCCTGCGGTTTTATTTCAACGAGCCGCGGATGCAGACATGGCCGACCGATGGCACGCTCGACTGGCTGTGGCCGGCGGCGGAACGGGCGGGTCTGCCGGTCGCGCTCGCGGCCGCGGCATTTCTTCCGGTGGTCGGACAGATCGCTGAACGGTATCCCGGACTGAAACTGATCGTCGACCACATGGGGGTGCCGCGTGCCTCCATGGGCGAGGCGGCGTATCGGAACCTGCCGCAATTGCTCGCGCTGGCGAAGCATCCGAATGTCGCGGTCAAGGCGACCGGCCAGGCTGGCTATGCCGAGGACGCCTATCCATTCCGCAGCATTCATCCGCATCTGCGCGCGGTTTATGACGCGTTTGGGCCGCGGCGGATGTTCTGGGGCACCGACATCACGCGCATGCCCTGTACGTGGCGGCAATGCGTCACCCTGTTCACCGAGGAATTGCCTTGGCTGACCGGCGACGATCTCGACCTCGTCATGGGGCGAGCGTTCTGCGACTGGATCGGGTGGAAGGTGCCAACGGCCTGACGTGTCGCCGAGAACGGGTCGCGGGGAAGGGGGGAGCGGCGGAATGAACCAAATGGTGGACGTGCTGATCATCGGTTCCGGCGCTTCGGGCGCCGCGGTCGCGTGGAGCCTGGCCGAGACGCGGATGAAGATCCTCTGTCTGGAGCAGGGGGATTGGATGAAGCAATCGGACTATCCCAGCAACGGCAGGGACTGGGAGGCGCGGCTTTACGACGATTTCGCCACCAGTCCGAACCGGCGGGCGCGGCCGACGGATTATCCGATCAACGACGACAACTCGCCGATCAAGGTGGTGAATTTCAACGGGGTCGGCGGCAGCACGATCATGTATACCGGACACTATCCGCGGCTGCATCCGTCGGATTTCCGGGTGCGCACGTTGGACGGCGTCGCCGATGACTGGCCGATCGACTACGCGACGCTGGAGCCGTTCTTCGCGGAGAACGACCGCATGACGGGGGTTTCGGGACTGGCCGGCGATCCGGCCTATCCGCCGAAGCAGCCGCCGATGCCGCCGCTGCCTCTGGGTAAGAGCGGGACACGATTCGCGTATGCGATGAACAAGCTTGGCTGGCACTGGTGGCCGTCGGATACCTCGGTGGCCACGACTGAATACGACGGACGGGCGCCATGCATTAATCTTGGCCATTGCACACCCGCTTGTACGCAAGGCGCGAAGGCCAGCACGGACATCACTTACTGGCCGCATGCGATCCGCGCCGGCGTGGAATTGCGCACGCGCTGCCGGGTGCGGGAAATCACGGTGAATGAGCACGGTATGGCCTCGGGTGTGATTTATTACGATGCCGAGGGTGTGGAGCAATTCCAGCCGGCCGAGGTCGTGATCATGGCGTGCAACGGCGTGGGTACGCCGCGGCTGTTGTTGAATTCAACATCGGGACGGTTCCCCAACGGGCTGGCGAATTCCAGTGGCCTGGTCGGCAAGAACCTGATGTTTCATCCGTACGCCCAGGTTTATGGCTATGTGGAGGAGCCGCTGGATAGCAATCGCGGGCCGCCGTTGTGTTTGTGGAGCAAGGAGTTCTACGAGACCGATCTGAGCCGCGGCTTCGTGCGGGGCTATGCGTTCCAGTTCGGTCGCGGCATTGGGCCGGTCACCGAGGCGATCATCAGCGAGGCGGACGGGCGTCTGCCCTGGGGCACGGCGCATCACCGCGCGTATCGAAAATTGGTGGGACGGCGCATTGGCCTGTCGGCGATCTGTGAGGATTTGCCGGAGGGGCACAACCGGGTGACGCTTGACCCGGTGCTAAAGGACGGGCACGGCATTCCGGCGCCGAAGGTCGATTACACATTGAGTGAGAACTCGTTGCGTATGATGGATCACGGCATAGCGCGGGCGAAGGACATTCTGGCGGCGGCTGGGGCGGCGGAAGTTGGGGTGCAAAGCCCGATCCTGAATGGCGGCTGGCATTTGCTCGGCACCGCTCGGATGGGGATGGTTCCGGAACGGTCGGTGGTGAATGAGTGGGGGCGATCGCACGACGTGAAGAACCTGTTCATCGTCGACGGCAGCATCTTCGTCACCTCCGGCGGAGTGAACCCGACTTGCACGATCCAGGCGTTGGCGCTGTATATTGCAGACAGCATGAAGCGGCGGCTGGCGACGTTATTTGATTAAGGTATGGGTTCGATTAAGGTTTGGGTTCGATTAAGTTTGGGTTCGATCGAGGTGTGGCATGGACGAACTTACACCGGCGGAGAGCCGGGACCTACGTTGTATCGCCGGCATGATGATTCCGGCTTCGTCGGAGTTCGATGTGCCGGGGGCCGACGATGCGGTGATTTTCGCCGACATCGTGGGAACGATGGGCCGCGACCTTGGGCATGTGCGGGAGGCTCTGGGAGACCTGGCCACGCTGGCCGGTGGCCCCTTCGCCGATCTGACCGCGGCGCGGCGGGATGCCGTCGCGGCGGCGTTTCGGGAGCGAGGGGGAGTGGCGGCGGCGGCGCTCTCGCGGGTGATCCTGCAATGCTACTACCGCGACGACCGGGTGATGCGGTCTCTTGGACTGGAGCCGCGGCCGCCGTTTCCGAAAGGGCATACGCTGGAGCAAGGGGATTGGTCGTTGCTCGATCCGGTGCGAGCGCGGCCGAAGATGTGGCGCGACGCGCCGCGGTAACGGGGTCGAGATCCGTCGCCTCGGCACTATGTGTCGATTGTGTACCGAATTACACGACGCTAACGGTTGGATCGGTTCCGGAACGGCGGACCGCATTGCCCCATCCGTGTTCATCCTCCTCCATCCCTTTCTTATCCGTGCTAAAATTCTTACCGTGCTCCAATCTCTGGCATTTGAATCAGAAAGAATTTAGCGCGGATAAGAAAGGGATCAGCAGGGATGCATGCGGATGCTTTCGGATCATCGTCCGACGCGGGGCCATGCCAAAAGGTATTATCCGCACTTTTCGGTGATAGGATTCCGAGCGGACTCTAACGTCCGCCCCGGCGTACAGATCTTTCGAAGCCGTCGTTCCGATACCGGCTCGGTCTACTGAGCTTTTCGCGGCGACCAGCCATACGCTTTGGCGCAGGCGCCGCCCATGAGCATCGTGCGTTCGGTGGCGCTCAGGCGGTCGGTCTTAACAAACGGCTCGACCGCTTGCTCGAAGTTGACGACCGCGAAGGCACGCGTCCAGTCCGTGCCCCATAAGCAACGATCGAAACCCCAGGCATCGAACACGCGGGCGAGCGGGTCCCAAATGTCAGGGAAGGGAAACGGCTCTTTGGACAGCGTGCAGGCGCCGCTGACTTTGATCACGGCATTCGGACGCTTCGCGAGCTCCAGCACCTTCGGGAGGTCGGCCCAGGGATGGGGCGGCGCGGGGGGCACGCGTGGCTGGAGGATGCCGAGATGGTCGATGATGAACCGCGTGTTGGGATGGCGATCGATGAGCGCGGTGCCGACGTCCACGTTGTCCCAGAACAGAACGTTGAC
>JBEKGV010000024.1:0-13284 GCA_050012615.1 Acetobacteraceae bacterium
ACTGACCCAAGAGCCTGCGGTGCTCGCCTCGGGGGTCGCTGGCTACGGCGCGCGAGAAGTGGCGCGCCTCCGCTTTGCTCGCCCCGGGCTCCGCTCCTCGTGTCACCTGGCCGCGCGCAAATAGAGGCGCACGGCCGGTGACCTTCAGAGGCGGGGTTCCCTCCGACGCACGCCCCGCGCCAGGCCGTATGGGCACCGATCGCGCCAACCCTGAACCGGGTTGTCACGCTCAGTGCAGACCATCGTCCCGGCACGGGGCGTGCCTCTCCGGTCACGTCCATGTTTGGCGGCGCCCTACGGGCAACAAGAGGTTGCCCTACGCGCCGCGCCCCCGCCACGGCCGGGGATCGCGCGTCGGGCGCCGGTGTGAGCCACGCCCACTACGAACAGCAGCCCCGTTCCCGCTCAGACCTGGTGCAGCAGGCACCAGGGCGCGGGAACAGGTCTGCCGTTCTACGCGCGCATGGCGCCGCGGCCGTGCCAGCGCGCTCGGCATCCCAACCAGGGATACCGCCCCGGTCTGCGGGGGCTGTCGTGCGCCCTCGGCCTCGTCGCCGCTGGCGCCGCGCGGGGCGGCTGGCGGCTCCTCGCCTCGGGTCGCCCCCGCCCCCCAGAAAGTAAGTGGGGCGGGGGCTCGCACGACAGTCCCGGGGGAACCCAGTTGGACCGCGGCTGGTGCCGGTCTTGCGGGCCGCCCATGCATATCCTGTGCACCGCGGTCCGGATCTCGGCCCGCGCCTGCCTCCATCGGCAGCGCGTCAAGAACTCGGCCTACGCCACCGAAGGTCCCCTGGTTTGGCACCACGACACGGCCTCGCGCCCGCCGATCTCGCCACCGTCAACCCCACTCACTTCGTTCCGCGCCGCCAAGCGCGGCCGGCTTCGCCGGGGGTTTGACCGTGACTTGATCACCGGGCAGTGGCTCAAGGTGGCCGCAATGCGCGGCCTGCGCGGAAACAGCGCCAGGTCCAACCCAAAAGCCGGGCGCCCGCGGACGGAGATATGGCGGAGAGCGCGCCAGGACATCGAATTCCCGGCCCAATGTGGCGCCGGAAACCGGACACCGGTCTTCGTTGGTCACCTGACGAAGATGACCTTGGTCCTCGGCGGATCGCGATTTCCCCGCGCCGCTAAACGGCTCCTTAACCTTTTCCGATGCTGAATGCCGGAAGCGTATCAGGGCCAACCACCCGGTGGCTCCTCCCAGCCACCCTGAGGCTGGCTCGGTGGGCAGAAACTCGGCCTTCAGGAAACCAGCAGGAGAAAGCGGAAGATGGCGCTCGTTAAACGGACCAATCTCACCAGGACGTCCAGCGGTCATGATGATGCGGCCGTTTCACCGCATCGGCGCGCGGGTATGCTGGCGACACGGGAACTCGCCAACGGCCACGATGACACGGCTGTTGCATCCGTCGCCGCCAATTCGGCGCTGGCTGAGGCGCAGAAACGCAAGGCGCGGACCTTTGCCCGTCAGCAGAAGGCGGCCGAGCGCATAGCCGCTGCCACATCGCAACTCGCCAGCGGCATTACCGAGGCTTCCGCGGCCGCCACAGAAATGGGCAAAGCCGCGGATCAGATCGCTTCCGGCGCCGAAGAAGCGGCGGGCGCCAGTCAGCAGTCGCTGAAAGCGGTGAACCACGGTGCGGCGTTGATCCTCAAGGCGAAGGAAAATGCCGATGTGTCGGTCGCCAAGACCGAGGCTCTGCAGACGGTGATCGCCGAAGTCGCGCGGCAGATCGCCAATTCCATTCAGGCCATCGGCCGCACCACGGAGCGGCAGGAAGGCTCGGTCAAGATGATCGAGGAGTTGGAAAAACAAGCCGCCACGATTGGCGAAGTGGTCAAGGCGGTCGCGCGCATCGCGGACCAGACCAACCTGCTGGCGCTGAACGCCGCCATCGAGGCAGCACGTGCCGGTCAACACGGCAAGGGTTTCGCCGTGGTCGCGGATGAGGTGCGCACGCTGGCGGAAACCAGTGAAAAGAGTGCCCGCGACATCCAGGAACTGATCGTCCAGATCCAACGGGACGTCAAAGTGATCGCCGAGGGCATCCAATCCTCCGCCAAGGCCGCTCGCGGGGAGATGGTCAAGGGCAAGAAGACCATCGACGCGCTGGAGCAGGTCCGGGGCGATATGTCGGAAGTCATCGCCGGCGGCCGCGAAATCGCTCGCGGCGCCGAGGAGTCGAACACCGCGGCCAAGGAAGCGCAAAAGGGTTCGGAAGTAATCGCCGCCGCGGCCCAGCAACAAGGTTCCGCTTGCGAGGAAACCCGCAAGACGGTCGATCAGCAGACCCAGGCGCTTACCCAGAGCGAGCAGACCGCGCAGGAACTGTCCGAACTGGCCGAGGAACTGAAGAATTCCACCGACATCGCCAAGAGCGCCGAGGAAGTGGCTTCGGCGGCCGAAGAGCTGTCAAGCGCGGTCGAAGAGATCAACCGTGCCGCCGCGCAGATCACCACGGCGTTAGACCAGATCAGCAAGGGCGCGCAGCAGCAGAGTTCGGCCAGTCAGGAATCCGCCGCGGCGATCGCGCAGATCGAAAAAAGCGCGCAAGCGAGCCAGACGCTCGCTCAGGCCGCGCTGGACAAGGGTCAGGCGATTAGCGACCTGTTGGGCGTCAACAAAGTGGCGGTCGATGAGTTGATCGCCGGGGTGACATTATCGGTCGATGCCGGCCGCAAAAGCCGCGAGCAGATCATCGGACTCGAGCAAATCAGCCGCCGCATCGACAAGATCGTCGATGCCATCAATACCGTGTCGATCCAGACCAACATGCTGGCGGTCAACGGCTCGGTCGAGGCGGCGCGCGCCGGCGAGTTCGGCAAGGGCTTCGCCGTGGTGTCCACCGACATTCGCAACCTCGCCCGTGAGTCGGCTGAGAACGCCGACCGGATCAAGGACACGGTGAAAGCGATCCAGGACCAGATCGTCTCGGTACGTGGCGACCTGGCGGAGATCGTCGAGGCCAGCGTCATCGAGGTTGAGAAGAACCGGCAAATCGCCACCAATCTCGAAACCGTGGCCAAGGACATGACTGTCGTGCTGGCCGGCAACAAGGAAATCCTGGCCGGCAGCGACGAGATCCTGCGGGTCACCAAGGAGGTCCAGACCGGCGTCGAGCAGGTCGCCGCCGCCGCCCAGGAGGCAGGGCGCGCCTCGAACGAGGCCGCCGAGGCGGCCAAGGAGCAGGCGAAGGGCACCGTGGAACTGGCTTCCGCGATCGAGGAGATCGCCTCGCTGGCGGACGAACTGCAGGCCGCCGCGTAAATGGTTCGGTCGCGCCGTTCAATTCCCGCGGGAGGCAGTTCGATGTCCGATGTCAGTAGCGTCACCGCGGGGGAGGTCGTCGCCGCAAGCGGCGGCCTCATCGGCTCCAGCGGCCAGGCGGGCGAAACGGCGGGCGACGCCCGGCAGTTCGTCATTTTCCATGTGAAGGACGAAATGTTCGCGGTGCCGCTGGCTGAGGTGAAGGAAATCATCCGCATGCCCGGCGTTGTGCGGATGCCCTTGAGCCCGGCGTCTCTTGAAGGGCTCGCCAACCTGCGCGGCACCGTCTTGCCGGTGGTCAATCTGCGCAGCGTGTTTGGCTTCGAGCAGGTCGACCACGACGACGCCACGCGCGTGGTCGTGCTCGATCAGGGCCGGCCGATTGGACTGGTGGTCGATCGCATGGCCAACGTGGTGACTGTCGAGGCCAACGACATCGAAGCCGCCGACACGATCCAGTCCACCGTCGATACCAAGGTGGTGACCGGTATGATCAAGGGTCATGCCGGCGCTTCGATGGTGATGATCCTCGACGCCGCCAATCTCATACAGCGCGAGTTTCATGATTTCGGCGCCAGGTCCAATGGCGATCGCGGCGCCGCGTCGGTTGGTCAGCCCAGGGAAGAGGCCACGGCGGCGAAGGCAACCGAGAGCGCCGTCGATGAGACCCAACTGGTCAGTTTCGAGGTGGCCGGCCAGGAATACGCCTTCCCAATCGAGGAAGTGCAAGAGATCGTACAATTGCCGGAGCACGTCACCGAGGTTCCCAACACCGCCGCGCACGTTCTCGGCGTGATCACCTTGCGCAATCGCCTGCTGCCGCTGGTCAGCCTGCGCGAGATGTTCGGTCTGCCCCCGGCCGAGGTGCGCGAGGCCAACAAGGTCGTGGTCGTTTCACTGGGCGAGGGCACCGGCACGTCGGTCGGCGTCGTGATGGACAGCATCAAGGAAGTGCTGCGCGTCGGCCGCTCGGCGATCGACGCGATGCCGTCGTTGCTGACTCAGAACCGCTCGCTGGACGACATCCAATCGATCTGCCGCCTGGACGATGGCAAGCGCCTCGTGTCGATCCTGTCGGCGGGTCAGATGTTCAACGTGGACGAAGTGCGCAAGCTGGTGGGTGGCGAGAGCGAAGGAAGCGAAGCGATGGCCAATGGCGCGGTGCACGACGTCGCGGCCGGCGCGGACGATGACGAGGAGCAGTTCGTCGTGTTTCGCCTGATGAACGAGGAGTACGGTGTTCCCATCGACTCGGTGCAGGAGATCGTTCGCGTACCTGAGGAACTCACCAAGGTGCCGAAGACTCCGGCATTCATCGAGGGTGTCATCAATCTACGCGGCAGCGTGCTGCCGGTGGTCGATCAGCGGCGGCGCTTCGGCCTCACCGGCATTGAACGCAACGACCGCCAGCGCATCATGGTCTTTACGATCGCGGGGGTGCGGACGGGATTCATCGTCGACTCCGTCTCCGAGGTGATGCGCATTGGCGCCCGCTTCATCGACGGGGCGCCGAAGCTTTCCGCCGAGCAGCAGAAGCTGATCCGCCGGGTCGCCAATCTGGAAAAGCAGAAGCGCATGATCCTGCTGCTGGACGTCAATCAACTGCTGAACGTGAAGGAACTCGACGCGCTGAAGGAGGGCGATGGCTGACGGTCGTGGCGCGCCGGTCCCGGGGTCGGCGTTTAGCGTGAAACAGAACAAAGCCGTGGCGCCATGATTAAACTTCTGATCGTCGAGGATTCAGCATTGATGCGCCGCCATCTCGTCCAACTGTTCGAGAAGGACGGTGACTTCGAAACCCACGCGGTACGTAATGGCGTGGAGGCATTGCGGGCGCTGGACGAGTTCGCCCCCGATGTCATCACCCTCGACATCAATATGCCCGAGATGGACGGCCTCACCTGTCTCTCGCGCATCATGGTGCAGCGGCCCAAACCAGTCGTGATGGTTTCTTCCCTGACCGAACAGGGCGCCGAGACGACGTTCGAGGCACTTCAGCTTGGCGCGGTCGACTTCGTGCACAAGCCGGACGGCACCATGTCGCGGGATATTCTTCGGATCGAGCGAGAACTTCTGCTGAAGGTGCGTTCCGCCGCGACCACGCGGCTCCGGCGGTCGCGGGGACTGACCACTCGGCTGGCGGAGCGGCGCACCAGCCGCCCCACACCGGTTGAGCCGGCGTTGCCTCCATTGCCTCGCGATAAGTTGGGGCTCGTGCTGGTGGGGGTATCCACCGGTGGTCCCGGCACGCTCGAGGAAATCCTGCCTCAACTTCCCGCCGGATTTCCGTGGCCGGTGGTGATCGCCCAACACATGCCCGCAAGCTTCACCGGCGTGTTTGCCCGCCGTCTGGCCACGCTGTGCCAGGTTCCGGTGACCGAAGTGACGCGGCAGACCGTGCTGGAAGGCGGCAACGTCTATATCGCCCGTGGCGATGCGGACATCGTGTTCACCAAGACCGTACTTGGCATGATGGCGCTGCCGGCGCCCGCCAGTGCCAACCACCTGTGGCATCCCAGCGTCACCCGCATGGTCGAGAGCGCGATGAACGCGGCGCCGCCCGACCGGCTGATTGGCGTGCTGTTGACCGGCATGGGCGACGACGGCGCCAAGGCCATGGCGACGCTGCGGACCCGTGGCGGCCGAACCATCGCCCAGGACGAGGCTACATCGGTGGTGTTCGGCATGCCGGGGGAACTGGTCCGGCTGCGCGGTGCCGACGCCGTCCTGCCGGCCCATGTCATCTCCAACCACCTGGTGTCTTGGCTGGCTCCGGTCGGGGCGATGCGGACAAACGCGGAGGCCCGCCATGGCTCTCGTTAGGCGCACCGCCGCGTCCGTCGCCGGCCTCGAGCGCGACGGTGCCCTGCGCGGCCAGGAGCAATGGCTCGCCGATCTGGCATCGAACGACACGTCAATCCGCCGCCAGGCGGCTCAGGCGCTTTCGCGAATGCCGGACGCGGTGGCGGGGATCTGCGCCCACCTCGCCAACGAACGGAGCCTCAGCGTTCGCAGCATCATTCTGACCGGATTAATTGTTCATAAATCGCCTGCCGTTGTGCGGGGCCTGTTGCCATTGCTTGGCAGCGAGGATGCCAACCTGCGCAACGGCGCGATCGAGGCGCTGCAACAGATGCCCGATGAGGTGGCGCCTCATGTGGAAGCGATGCTGGCGGACCCGGACAGCGATGTCCGCATATTCGCCGTCGATGTGCTGTCCGCGCTGCCGCACCCGATGGTGCCGGAATGGCTGCGCCGTGTCGTGACTCTCGATCCTCATGTCAACGTTTGCGCCGCGGCTTTGGACGCCCTCGCGGAAGCGGGACAGCCCGAGGTGATTCCGGCGCTTGAAAAGCTGGCTGATCGTTTCTCCGATGTCGCGTTCATTCAATTCGCCGTGGATGCCGCCATTCGGCGCATCCGTGGCCGCTGACACGCTGGCATGAACATGCCCCTGGCACCGACCACCCCGGTCATCTCCGATGAGGAGTTCGCCAAATTTTGTGAGTTCTTTTACCGCAAGACCGGCATCATGTTCGATACGCAGAAGAAGTATTTCGCCGAGCGGCGCATCACCGATCGCATGGCCAGGCTCGGCTGCGCGACATTCCGCGAGTATTTCGCGACCATCCGCTTCGAAGCATCGGGCGAGGAAATGCAGCGTCTCGTCAACCAGATGACGGTGAACGAAACCTATTTCTTCAGAGAAGACTACCAACTGAAGGCGTTGGTCGCCGGCATTCTTCCCGATCTCGCCGCGCGCCGTCGCAAAGGGCAGCCCATCCGCATCTGGTCGGTGCCGTGCTCGTCCGGCGAGGAACCCTATTCCCTCGCCATCTACATCCTGGAAAACTGGGCCGACGCCGATCGCCACGACATCGAGATCCTGGCTTCCGATATCGACTCAGCGATCCTGGCCGCCGCCGCCGCCGGGGTCTACACCGAGCGTTCCCTGCAACGACTGTCGCCGGACCTGATCAGGCGGTACTTCACCAGACAGAAGGACAACGGATACCGGATTTCCGACGACATCCGCGGCTCCATCGACTTCTCCCAGGGTAATGTCGTCGATCCACCGTTCATGCGTACGTTCCGCGGCGTCGACGTGATCTTTTGCCGGAATATGCTGATCTATTTCGACGACCAGTCGCGGCGCGAAACCGTCGAGGCGATGTACGACTGCCTGTCGCCCGGCGGCTACATCTGTCTCGGCCACTCGGAAAGCATGAGCCGGATATCGTCGTTGTTCCGGCCTCGGAAGTACGCCGATTCCATCATCTATCAAAAGCCCTTCGAGTGATGGATATCGTCGCACTGCCCAAACGCAAGGCGCGCGTGCTTGTCGTCGAGGATGGCATCACGATGCGCATGTTCTACCGCGACGTCCTGGAGGGAGCCGGGTTCGAGGTCGAGGAAGCGGTGAACGGCCTGGAAGGTGTCGAACGTGCCATGACCGGATCGTTCGATCTGCTGGTCGTGGACATCAACATGCCGAAGATGGACGGCTACCAGGTCATCCGGACGGTTCGCGAAGACGCCACGTTGTGGCGCGTGCCGGTGATCACCATCAGCACCGAGGACAAGGAGCAGGATGCCCTGAAAGCCTATGACGCCGGAGCCAACTTCTACCTGACCAAGCCGGTCCGTCCGAAAGACCTCCAGGAAATGGCGCGGCTGCTGACCGGCATGGCAGCCCGGTGACAACGTTACTGGAACGCTTCATCTCCGAGGCGCGGGAACATCTGGAGAGCGCCGCCGCCGGCCTGTTGAAGCTCGAACGCGATCCGGCCGACGAGGAACTGATCAACGAGGTGTTTCGCTCGGTCCACACGTTGAAGGGTGCATCCGGCCTGTTCGATTTGCCGGGCCTGACCCGGTTGCTGCATGCGGGCGAAGACTTGCTGGGCGCGGTCCGTTCGAACCGGCTCACGCTGGACCCGGAGATGGTCGATGCCCTGCTCGATACCCTCGACCGGGTATCCGCATGGGTCGACGAATTACAGCGGCACGGCGTGCTGCCCGACGACGCCGATGTAGCATCGGTGGAACTTTCCAGGCGTTTGCGTGCCTTCTTGCCGAACGTCGAAGACGTCGTGACCGCCGACGCGCTCGCGTCCCCCACATCGCGAGCGGATTGGTTGGCCGAACTCCCTGAGGCGGACCGTCTGACGGCGTTCGCCGAGACCCTCGCCGGCGGCCCGGCCTTGCTCGCGGTCAGCTATGTGCCGGATGACGGATGCTTCTACCGCGGCGAGGACCCGTTCAACCTGTTTCCGCAACTACCGGGTCTCAGGTCATTGCAGATCTTTCGTCGCGAGCCGCTCGTGCCGCTGGCCGAGACCGATCCGTTCCACAGCGCCCTGGCATTCCGCGCTCTGGTAGCCCAACCGCGGGCCGAGGTGGAGCATCTGTTCCGCTATGTTATCGAACAGGTGACCATCGTCGCCGTGCCGCCCGAGACGCTGATCCTGCCGGTTGGGGATTTGGTGAATCAACGGGTGCTTCCGCCCCTCGCCGAGGACGCCAGACGCCGTCTGGGCGCGAGGGACTTCGCTGGCTTGCGGATCGCGGTCGCGGGGCTTCTCGAGCGGACCGATGGTCGTCTCTGGCTCGCGTCGGCATTGCGCTGGCTGGATGCGGTCCTGGCCGCTCCGTTGCCCAATGTCGTCTGGGCCGCGGCGATGATTGACGCCATCGCCGACGTTAACGCCTCTCCTGACGGTGACGCCAAGGCGCGGGGCATCTTCTCACCGGAGCCCGAACACCTGGTGCCGCCGGCGGTCGTACCGGACAAGCCGATGGCGGCACGCATTCTGGCCGAACAGATGCGCATCGTCGCGATACCGGGCGATCCCGAGATACTCCGGCGCCGGATGGCGGGCGTGGCAGCCACGATCGGCAACCTGCTGACGAGCCTGGGTTGGTCGGTCCGCGATGGAGAACTGTCCACCGTGACCGCTGAAGCGGCCGGCGGGATGCCCGGGAGGCTACTGGAACTGATCACCGGACTGGGCAATCGGGTGGAGCGCGCCGTCGATGGCCCCGCGGTCGCTCCTGCGTCGGCGGCGCCTCTTCTGGCGACCGGTACGATGACGGACGCCGGTCAGCCTTCTTCTGGAGAGGCAGCCCAGGTTGCTCACGTGCTCAAGGTGGATCAGGCGAAAGTCGACGTGCTAATGAACCTGATCGCGGAACTGGTGGTATCCAAGAACAGCCTGCCGTTCCTGGCGAAGCGGGCTGAGAACGTTTACGGCTCGCGCGAGATGGGACGCGAGATCAAGGACCAATATGCCATCATCGACCGTCTGGCCCAGGAAATGCAGCGGGCGATCATGGATGTGCGGATGTTGCCGGTTTCGGAGGTGTTCGAACGCTTTCCGCGGCTGGTGCGGGACCTCTCGCGCAAGCTGAACAAGCGCATCGAGCTCAAGATCGTCGGCGAGGACACGGCCGCCGATAAGACGATCATCGAATCCCTGGGCGATCCGCTGATCCATTTGGTTCGCAACGCGATCGACCACGGGATCGAGTCACCGGAACAGCGCGCGGCGGCCGGCAAGCCGGAAGCGGCGATGATCCAGCTCAAGGCGTTCCAGGAGGGCGATCAGGTCATCATCGAGGTGTCCGACGACGGCAAAGGCATCGATCCGATGGCCATCCGTCTGAAGGCGTTCGAGAAGGGGATGATCACCGAAGAAAAAGCCGACGCCCTATCGGATCAGGAGGCCATCAACCTGATCTTCCTGCCGGGCTTTTCGACGATGGAAACGATTTCGGATCTGTCGGGACGCGGTGTCGGCACCGACGTGGTGCGCAGCGCCGTCGAGAAGATCAATGGCACGGTGACGCTTTCGTCCCGCAAGGGTGAGGGCACCATGGTGCGATTGTCCCTGCCGCTCAGCATGGCTGTCGCCCGGGTGATGATGGTTGAGGTTGGCGGCGCCCTTTTCGGCGTGCCGATGGACGGCGTGGCCGAGACGGTGCGCGTGCCGCGGAACCGCGTTCGCAGGATCAAGCGTTCGGAAGCCTTCATCTTGCGGGACGCCATTGTGCCGTTGATCCGGTTGCGCGACCTGCTTGGACTGCGGAGCCCGACGGATGAGGTGGAAGAAGAGGCAGTGCTGGTGGCCCGGATCGGCGGCACCGTCGTCGGCCTGGTCGTCGATCGGCTCCGCGAGGGCATCGACGTGGTCCTCAAGCCGCTCGAGGGGATGCTGGCCGGCATGCGAGGTTACTCGGGATCGGCGTTGTTGGGCGATGGACGCGTGCTGTTGGTGCTGAATCTGAAGGAGTTGCTGTAATGGCACTGGTCTTCACCGCGACGCGGGTTCGCTTCGAGGAAGTTTGCACGGTCGAGGATGCGCTTCCTTTGCTTGAGTTCCTCAAGAGCACCGATACACCGGAGATCGATCTTTCGCCGTGTACCTGGCTTCATACCGCACTGCTTCAGCTCCTGTTGACGGCTCATCCCAGGATGGTGGGGGCGCCCGCCGATCCGGCTCTCGCGCGTTGGGTCGCTCCCTTGCTTGAAGACGGACGGCGAGGATTTGATGGGTAAGAAGATCCTGATCGTTGATGATTCACCGACCATTCTCATGAGCATGCGGGGCATGCTGGAACGCGCCGGCCATGCCGTCAGCGATGCCGCCAGCGGGGAGGCGGCGGTGTCGGTGTTGAAGGGCGGTCTTAAACCCGACCTGGTCATCACCGACTTCCATATGGGAGCCATGGACGGGATCGAGTTGGTGCGTCAGGTCCGCAAGATGGCCAGCCTACGATTTATCCCGGTGCTGATGGTCACCACCGAGTCGCAGCAGGCGAAACGCATGGAGGCCAAAGCCGCGGGCGCCACCGGATGGCTGGTCAAGCCGGTGCAGCCAGAGGCTTTGCTACAGGTGATCAGGCAGGTCGTGCCGGGCGCATGACCGCGAGCGAGCCATCCGAGGTACGGGCGAACCCCGCGCTGAGATGCCTGGCCGGCGCGGCGGTCGCTGCCCTCGGCACCGTCGTTGTCATCGGGTTGATTGGTCAGCTCACCGGATGGCCTGGCGGGGGCCTGGTGGCGCCGATAGCGGCAGCCGCGGCGGGAGGACTGGTTGTCGGCGTCGCTGTCGCCCACGGCATCCCCCGCCTCGCCGGGGGTCGGTTGACGTCGCGTGCCGGCACGTCCTGGTCGTTGCCTCACATCCGCGCCGTCGACGAGGCGAGTGGCGGACGCTCTGATGGACCGCGAGGTGCCGCGGCGGACAGTGCCAGGGCGGCGCTCGAGCCGTCCGACCCGAGCGCCATGGGCCGGTTCGACGCGGTCTCCGCGAAGGCGGCGTTGGTTACCAGTGAACTCGGCCATTACAAAGAACTGCTCGGCATCCTGCGCGACCAGGTCGCCAACGTCAGTGTTGAGACCGAAGGGGCCGCGCTCGATATTCTTACCCGCCTCAACGAAATTGACCGGCTCGTTCAGGACATGATCGCTTTTCTCAACCACGCGGGTACGTCCGCCAGGATGGTCGATCTCATGGATCGGACCGAGGCGCGCCTCGCGGCAAACCGCCGGTTGCTCGTCGAATTCCGTGCGGGCCGGGATGAAGCCGCGGTTGAAAGCCAGGAGCGATTGGCCGAAGTGCAGGGCATGGTGGCCGAACTCAACCGGGTCGTCGGACAGGTTCGCACCATCTCGAAGCAGACCAACATGCTTGCGTTCAACGCGGCGATCGAGGCGGCGCGTGCCGGTCAGTTCGGCAAGGGCTTCGCCGTGGTGGCATCCGAAGTGAAACAACTGTCGCGGGACTCAGACAAGGCCGCATTGGATGTTCAGGATGGGATATTGCGCTTGCAGTCGGCGATCAGCGTCAGCATGGAGACGATCGTGCACAAGCGCCTCAATGCCGAGCGCAAGGGTTTCGAAGTCATCACGGCCAGCATGTCGGAACTGAGCGAAAATCTGGAACGTATCATAAGCCATCAGCGCGATGTCCTGGTGAAGATCCAGGAGTCGAGCGAGATGATAGCCCGTCCCATCATGGCTCTGATCGGCTCGATCCAGTTTCAGGACATCACGCGCCAGGAATTGCAGCATGTATCCGGCGGTATCGAATTCGTCGCCGGTCATTCCGGTCAGCTGCGGGTGGTTCTCGAGGACTTCGGGCGAGATCACGATCTTGGCAGTGCCCGGGCGGCGATCGCCGAACTGATGGCGCATTACGTGATGTCACAACAGCGCAATATTCATGGCGCGGCGATTGGAACCGGTGAACTTGAAGAGAAGGGGTCTCTTGTTCAGCTGTTTTAGGGTGGCCTTCAGCGTTCGGTAATCCTTATTCAGCGGCGGATTCAGGCCGGCGCACGAGGCCGCGGCCTGATGTGGAATGGTTGCTGTTGCTGGCCAGTGTAACCCTCAACAGTGAGGGTTGAGAAGGGAATGTGCGACAGGTGCTGGATGACCCGAACCTGACGAAGGCGACGTCGATCAACGATATACCCCTATTCGCCACGAGCCCGCGTCGAGCTCGGAACACGAGAGATGATCGCCTCAGCGGCGGCCGTCACCGGCGGTACGACGCTTCCTCCCGATGCTCGATCGTCAACCGTCCCTCCAGAGAAGCTCCTGACGACCACCACGTCAGTCGTCCAGGACATTCCATGGCTTCGACGCTGGCGGTTCCGCGCCCCCTCGCCTCGGTGCAGCGGCAAAGCCGGTCCCTGTGGGGAGGAAGCAGGAGACGCGGCGCATCGATCGGTTCAATGTCACTTCCGGCACCGCGGCGAAGGTCGCCCGACTTTTGCCAATGGGTGAGGAAGAACTCACGCATATTCGGTGAGGGGGTGGTCTTGCAGACGGCGCGCATGGCATTCGGCAAGCAGCCCAAATTCCCGCGGCGGCGCGAGGCCTCCAAGACAGTGTCCCGATCATCCGCCGCAAACGCCGAAATGAAAGCCGCGATTGCCTCCCGCCCCGAGTGGCGTCGGCGTAGCACAAAGTCTCGGATTTTTGCATCCATCTCGTCATTGCCCCG
>JBEKGV010000025.1:0-13265 GCA_050012615.1 Acetobacteraceae bacterium
TGTCGTCCTGTTTCAGTATCAGGCCCTCAATGAGTTTGTGGCGTGGATTGACCTCCAAAATCGGCCGCGACGGCATCATGGCACGACCGGCGCGGCGCATCAGACGCTGCACTTGCAAATCGGGACCTTTGTCGTCCGCCGCCAGCACCACCGCGCTGTCGGTCAGACGGCCGGTCGAGCGCACATCCGCCACGTCTTCGCCCAACGCTTCTTTCATGGCGCTCAGCAGCACCGAGATATCGGGCAGTGAGTCGTCCTTGCCGAATTCTCCCGCCGCCTGCGTCACCGCGACAAGTTTCTTGCCTTCGAAAGTGTCGCTGCGTTCCGGCCAGAAATTGTCGATCGGATCGAACATCAACAGCACTTCGATGCCCTTGGCGCGGAAGCCTTCCAATTGCGGCGACGACTTCATCGCCTCGATATTGTCACCGGTCAGATAGTAGATCGTGTCCTGGCCTGGCTGCATCCGTGCCACATAATCCGCCAGCGAGACGACGCCATCTTGCGTGGACGAGTGGAATCGGACCAACGGCAAAATTTCGTTGCGATGTTCGGCATCTTCCCACAAACCCTCTTTGACGATCGCGCCAAAGTTTTCCCAGAACGCCGCATAGTCGCCGGATGCTCTGGCCTCGTCTTCCTTCGCGTCAGTTTCCTTGGTCTCCGGCGCCTTGGCGCGGTTCCTCAACTCGCTCAGCACGCGGCCGATCAGCGCCTTGCGGATGCGCCCCAGTACCGGCGTCGTTTGCAGCATTTCGCGTGAAACATTGAGCGGCAGGTCCTCGGTGTCGACCACGCCGCTGACGAAACGAAGCCAGTGCGGCAGCAGATCGGCTTTGTCGGTGATGAACATTCGCCGCACATGCAGCCTTACGTGGGACTCGCGATCGCCTTCGACCACGTCGAAGGGTTTCATGCCGGGGATGAACAGCAGGCAAAAATACTCCAGCGTCCCCTCGGCCTTCCAGTGCAGCGTCGCCCATGGCTCGTCGAAGAAATGACCGAGGTGGCGATAGAATTCCTTCAAATTCTGTTCGGACACATCCGCCTTCGATTTGCGCCACAGCGCGGTGCCTTCGTTGGCGGTCTGATCCTTGCCGTCACGCGCCACGGTGATCGGCAGCGTCACGTGATCGGCCCATTTGCGGACGATCGTTTCGAGCCGGATCGGCTCCAGATACTCTTCCGCATCGGCTTTGATATGCAGTACCACGTCGGTGCCGGGGGTTTCCCGTTCCGCCGGAGCCACGGTGAACTCGCCGGTGCCTTCGGAGGCCCACGTGAAGGCCTCTTCGGAGCCCGCCTTCCGGGACGTGACTTCGATGCGGTCGGCGACCATGAACCCGGAGTAAAAGCCGACGCCGAACTGTCCGATCAGGCTCGGCCGATCTTCGGGCTTCGCGGTCGCCAGTTTTTCGCCGAACGCCTTGGTGCCGGAGCGAGCGATGGTGCCCAGATTGTCGATCAATTCCTGGCGCGACATGCCGATCCCTTCGTCGGCGATCAGCAGCGTGCGTGCCTGCTTATCCGGGACGATCCGGATTTTGGCCTCGGCCGGTGGCGCGAGCTTCGGATCGGTCAGCGCCTCGAACCGGCGGCGGTCGGTGGCATCGGCCGCATTGGCGACCAGTTCCCGGAGAAAGATTTCGCGCTCCGAGTAGAGCGAGTGGACGACGAGGTCCAAAAGACGCCCCACCTCGGCGCCAAAACTGTGTTTTTCCAATACGGTATCGCCCATTATTCGGCCCTCCTGCCGGGGGCCGATATTTGCATCTCCGGGCCGGGATTCAATACCGGCGGAAAAACGAAATAGCCCTTCACGCGATTGGAAGCTGCTGCCTCCTCCCGCCGCCTTAACCCCCGATTTGGCGGATTATTAACCTGGGCACTGTAGCCGACGGTGTCACCGCCCTCGGGCCGTCATGGCGGCCGCACCCGGTTTGCCCCAAATGTCACGACCATATCACGCGCCTCTGCTCATCGCGGGTGAACTCCATGGGTTCGCTCATCTGGAGCCGTTTCAGATGAACGTTGACAGCAATAAGGCGGGGAAGCGCCTGCGGATCCATGTCCGGTTCATGACCCACTGCTTCACCGGCCGTACAAGGCACGATCGGGTTCGTTCTTCTGTGCGGAAAGGTCTACATGGGCGAACCAATCGCGACACGACGCTAAATTGCGAAAAAGCGCCGTGAGGCGCCCTTTGCAATCGCGATCCGGACACTGCTTCAGCTTTCGCCTCGGCCCACCTTGCGTGAACACGGACCGTCAGGTCCGCCAGGGAATGCTCGATCTCATCCGGTCCGTCATTCCGTCCACTCCATCTACGTCTTCCCCCACCAATTTACAACCGAAATCTCCGGTCCCCTCAATCCACTGCTCTACCGACAGCCGGCGGCGTCGCCAATATCGCGGCCAAAGCGCTAAGACCCGACAGAACCGCGAAGCAGGCCAGTGACGTCTCGTATCCGCCGGTCGCGTCCCGCAACACTCCGGACAGCAACGGCCCGGCCGCCTGCGCCAACACCTGCCCGGTCAAAGCAACTCCGCGGATCGAACCGTAATTGCCACGACCGAAATAATCCGCCCAGGCGATCGGCAGCATGACGAGTAAACCGCCCACGCCAAATCCGAAGAAGGTTGCCGCCAAATAGCCCGATGCAGCACCATGCACAGCCGGATAAAGGCTCGCTCCACAGCACAACAGCACGCCGGTCAGCACCAGTCTCCAGCGCGCCGTGAGCCATTTCGGCAGCACACCGAACCCAAAGCTGGCAACTCCCGACATCAGCGAAAAGTAGCTGACGACAGACGCAGCGACCGGCGAACTCAGCCCGCGTTCGAGCAGGAACGGCGCCTGATGCAGGCTGACCCCCGCCTGTACCGGATACGCCAGCAACGTGAACAACGTCAGCAGCCAAAAGCTTTTCGTCCGCACCGCCTGGGCGCGCGTGAACACCGGCTCGGGTCTGACAGAGTGTCGCGCGACGGCGGAGATCGAGCGAACACCATCGGGAACCAGCCCCACATCTTCAGGCGCTCGCGCCATCAGCAAAAACGCCGGCACGAACCCCACGATCAGGACCGTCATCCCGATCGCCAGCCATCCCGCCGGCCACCCTCCCTTCAGCATCGCCAGCGACCCGATCATCGGCAGCACGACAAGCCCCGCCGTCTGACCGACCGAGGCAATCGCGCTGGCGAACGACCGGCGCAGGATGAACCAACTATTGACCGCGCCATAGATGCCCAAATCGAACGGACCGGCGAAATTCAACCGCGCCACGCAGAACAACACGTAAAACATCGGCAACGAAACCGTCAGCGACAGAGCCATGTTGGCGAGACCCGTGGTCAGCACCGCGACACACAGCACGATCCTCGCACCCTCGCGATCCAGCAGCCGTCCCAGGGACGGCGAGGCGATCGCGGCGAGTAGACCTCCCAAAGACACGGCGCCGGAGATAGCGGTGCGGGACCAGTGGAATTGCGCTGTCATCGGTGTAACGAATACCGACAGCGTCGCGACCGCTCCGCCTTGCCGGGACAGCCCGGCGCAGCAGGTGCAGGCGAGGATGACCCAGCCATAGAAAAACGGCAGACGCGGAATGAGCCAGCGAGGCAGGGGAGGGGCGTTCATGCCCGGTCAGCCACAGGCCGCCGAGGTCAACGGCGCGATCTGGCCTATTGCCTGATCGCCTCGATCAGCAGGCGTTGCGCTGGCTCAAGGCGCGTCGCGAGCGCCTCGGGGACGCCGGCCAGGCGCAGCACCGGTGCGATCGGATGGAACGCTATCGACGCCCGCCCAGAGGCGTCCTCGCGGACGAGCACCCGCAGAGGCAGATCGAGCGCCGCCAACGGCGATGCGAGCATGATCGGAGTGCCACCCTTCGGATTGCCATAGATCAGCACAACGGTTGGAGGCATCGTCATTCCGGCGTCTTTCGCGCCCGCCGCGTGATCGATCCGGGCGAAAACGGTCATCCCCGCCTTTTCGATGGTCGCGATCAGCCGATCGAGCGTCCGCCCAAATCCCAGAGAACTGGAGTACTCGACCGCCGCGAGGTCCGTTGTTGTTTCCATCGCGCATCTCCTGTCTGGCCGCGGCGCCATGGACCGCCCCCTGTCGCCAACCCGCCTCTCCGTTCTATAACCCGCCGAACCATGGAGGTCAGCATGACGACATTGCCCCATCGCACCCTTGGCACGGGCGGACTTTCCGTCTCCACGGTCGGCCTCGGCCTGATGTCACTGTCCGGCGTCTATGGCGAGGCGGATGACGCGAAGTCCGAGGAACTGATCCGTTACGCGATTGATCTCGGCGTGAACCACCTCGACTCGTCCGACATGTATGGCTGGGGCCACAACGAAACCTTGCTGGGCCGCGCCATCAAGGGCCGCCGCGACAAGATCGTGCTCGCCACGAAATTCGGTCAGACCCAACGCCCCGGCCAGTCCAATGGCGTGAACGGCCGGCCCGAATACGTGCAGCTGGCCTGCGAAGCCAGCCTGAAGCGTCTGAATGAGGACGTGATCGACCTGTATTATCAGCATCGCGTCGACCCCTCGGTCCCGGTCGAGGAAACCGTCGGCGCGATGAAGCGCCTGGTGGAACAGGGTAAAGTGCGCTTCCTCGGCATGTCCGAGGCGACACCGGATCGCGTCCGTCGCGCCAACGCGGTGCATCCGATCGCCGCGGTGCAGACCGAATATTCATTACTCTACCGCTCCGAAGCCGAAGAGACCCGTGAAATCACCCGTTCGCTGGACATTGGCTTCGTTGCGTACGCACCGCTCGGCCGGGGATTCCTGACAGGCGCGATCAAAACCTTCGACGATGTCGACGGCAGGCGCGCGGCGCATCCCAGGTTCCAGAAGCAGAACTTCGATCAGAACCGCGCGCTTGTCGCCAAGATCGAAACGATCGCGGCGGAGAAGAAATGCACGCCGGCGCAATTGGTCCTGGCCTGGCTCCTCGCGCAGGGGGACGACGTCGTCGCGATTCCGGGGACACGCTATAAGGAGCGGTTCGATGAAAATCTCGGCGCGCTGAAAGTGAATCTCTCCTCCGAGGATGTCTCGCGTATCGACGCCGCTGTGCCGAAAGGCGCGGCCGCCGGGACGCGCTATCCGGCGGGCGGCATGGCTGGGGTTTTTATCTGAATTCGATTGCTGGCCTGGCACACGGCCGGCGGCGAATTTGGATCGAAACTCTCGGCCCGTTGCCAGGGTAGCGGACCAGCTACCGATGAGTATACTGGCCCGGAGCCAACCGGCCAGGCCGATGAGGGAGTGAAGCATGAGTTTGAAGGGTGCGGGCTATATCGTGGGTGCCTGGGAGCATCCCACGCGCAAAGCGACCGACAAATCGGTCACCTTGCTGCACGCCGAATGCGCCAAAGGCGCTCTGGACGACGCTGGACTGACCAAAGACGACGTCGACGCCTATTACTGCGCCGGCGATGCGCCCGGCCTCGGCCCGATGTCGATGATCGACTACATGGGCCTGAAGGTCCGCCACATGGACTCAACGGATGTCGGCGGCTCCTCGTATCAGGTCGCGGTCGGTCACGCGTTGGAGGCCATCGCCACCGGCCGAGCCAATGTCTGCCTGATCACTCTGGCGGGCCGTCCGCGCAGCGAAGGCCAGGCGACCGGCACCGCGCCGCGCGCCGGCAGCCCGGCGCAACCGGAAATGCAGTTCGAGTATCCGTACGGGCCGGCGACCGCGAACATGTACGCGATGTGCGCTACCCGCCATATGCACGAATACGGCACGACCAGCGAACAGCTCGCCTGGATCAAAGTCGCCGCCTCGCATCATGCACAACACAACCCGCATGCGATGTTGCGAGACGTGGTGACGGTCGAGGACGTGGTGAACTCGCCGATGGTGGCGAGCCCGCTGCACCGGCTCGACTGCTGCGTGATCAGCGACGGCGGCGGCGCGCTGATCGTGACGAAACCGGAAATCGCCAAAAGCCTGAAGCGGCCGTTGGTTAAAGTCATCGGGGTCGGCGAGGCCCCGAAGAACCAGGCGGGCGGAGCGGTCGATCTCGTTTACTCCGCCGCACGCTGGTCGGGTCCGCCGGCATGGGAGATGTCCGGCATCAAGCCATCGGACATCAAATACGCGTCGATCTATGACAGCTTCACCATCACCGTGCTGATGCAGCTCGAAGATCTTGGCTTTTGCGAGAAAGGCCAGGGCGGCAAGTTCGTCTCCGACGGCAACCTGATCTCGGGCGTCGGCAAGCTGCCGTTCAATACCGACGGTGGCGGACTGTGCTCCAACCATCCGGCCAACCGCGGCGGCATCACCAAAATCATCGAGGCGGTGCGCCAGTTGCGCGGCGAAGCGCATCCGGCGGTGCAGGTCAAAAACTGCGACCTCGCCATGGCCCATGGGACGGGAGGCTCGCTTGGCACTCGTCACGTCGGCAGTACTGTGATCCTGGAGCGGGAGTGATCGACATGGCAATCGCCGCACAAAGAAAAATTCCGTTCGTCGGCACAGTCGACACCAATCCGGAAACCAAACCGTTCTTCGATGGCTGCGCAGCCGGCAAGCTGGTGCTGCCGCAATGCGTGGCGACCAAGAAGTTCATTTGGTATCCGCGCGGCATCTCGCCGTTCACGCTCGGGCCCGTGGAGTGGAAGGAAGTATCCGGGAAGGGCACGGTGTATACGTACAGCGTGATGGAACGGGCCAATCCGCCCTATTGCATCGCCTACGTCGAGCTGGCCGAGGGGCCGAAGATGATGACCAACATCGTCGACATCGACTTCAAGGATGTGAAGATCGGCATGAACGTCAAGCTGAAGTTCATCCAGACCGAGGGTGACGGTCCGCCAATGCCGTTCTTCACACCGGCCTAGTCCTTCGGTACCATTCGGACCAAGACGGCGCCAGTCGGAGCGGCTGGCGCCGTTTTCCGTTTCAGAAGGAGTTCGGCGATGGATCAGGTGACAACACAGCCCGTCCTGCTCAGCGCGTACCAACCGCCCGCGTTTTTGGTCAGCTCCGTCGATCTGGCGTTCGATCTGGACCCGGAGGCGACCACCGTTTTGTCGCGGCTCGGGCTCCACCGGAACCCGAAATCCGGCGCGCATGAACCGCTGCGGTTGGATGGTGAGGCGCTGACGCTGGTGCGAATCGCGCGCGACGGCGTCACCTTGCCGCCAGATGCGTATCAGGTCGACAATGGCGTGCTGACGATTCCGGAAATGCCCGATAGCTGCATGTTGGAACTCGAAACGAAAATCGCTCCCGCGCGCAACACCGAACTCAGCGGTCTCTACGTCTCGGGCAGCAGCTACTTCACCCAGTGCGAGGCTGAAGGTTTCCGCCGGATCACGTATTTCCCGGATCGGCCGGACGTGATGGCGCGCTACACCGTCTCGATCACCGCCGACAAATCCAGGGTCCCGGTCATGTTGTCGAACGGCAACCCTGGCCCTGTCGAGGATCTGGGCTCTGGCCGTCACCGAATCGTCTGGACCGATCCGCATCCGAAACCATGCTATTTGTTCGCTCTGGTGGCGGGCGATCTCGTTTCGGTGAAGGACGGCTTCACGACGAAATCCGGACGCGCCGTCGATCTTGGCATCTACGTCCGCCGCGGCGACGAGGACAAGTGCGCCCATGCGATGCGATCGCTCAAGACGTCGATGCGCTGGGACGAAGATGTGTTCGGCCTCGAATACGATCTCGATGTCTTCAACATCGCCGCCGTCTCCGACTTCAACATGGGTGCGATGGAGAACAAAGGCTTGAACGTGTTCAACACGAAATACGTGCTGGCGAAACCGGATACCGCGACCGACGGCGACTACCAGGGCATCGAGTCGGTCATCGCGCACGAATATTTCCACAACTGGACCGGCGATCGCGTGACGTGCCGCGACTGGTTCCAGTTGTCGTTGAAGGAAGGCCTCACGGTCTATCGCGACCAGGAGTTTTCCGCCGATCAAGGCAGCCGCGCCGTGAAGCGCATCGGCGACGTGCGAGCCCTGCGCGCCGCGCAGTTCCGCGAGGATGGCGGGCCGCTCGCGCATCCGGTGCAGCCGAAATCGTATCTCGCGATCGACAACTTCTACACCGCCACGGTGTACAACAAGGGCGCCGAAGTCATCCGCATGATGGCGACGATCATCGGCCGTGACGCCTTCCGCAAAGGCATGGACCTGTATTTCCAGCGCCACGACAACAACGCCGTGACGATCGAGGACTTTGTCGCCGCGATGGCCGATGCTTCCGGCGTCAACCTGGACAAATTCCGCACCTGGTACGATCAGGCGGGCACGCCTGAGGTCAGCGTCGACGACGATTACGATCCGGCAAAGAAGCAATACCGCCTGACGATCCGGCAAACCACCAAACCGACGCCCGGCCAACCGGACAAGCAGCCGGTGGTCATTCCGGTCGCGATGGGACTGCTCGACGGCAACGGCCAGGAGTTAGAAACGAAACTCCAAGGCGAGACCGCGGCGAAGTCCGGCACCCGCGTTCTGCTTGCCGACGACACGGAGAACACGTTTACCTTCGAAGATGTCGCGAGCCCGCCTGTCCCCTCGTTGTTCCGCGGCTTTTCCGCGCCGATCAAATTATCCGGCGTCAGCCCGGAGCGGTCGCGGTTCCTCGCCGCGCATGATACCGATCCGTTCGTTCGCTGGGAGTCCGGACAGCAATACGCGACCCGCGTGTTGCTCGATCTCATCCCCGTTTGGAACCGTAACGAACCGCTGACCATCGATACCGGGCTTATCGAGGCGATGGCGGAGACATTAGCTCAAACGGAAAAAGATCCGGCGTTCGTGGCGGAGGCGATGTATTTGCCGGGTGAGGCATTCATCGCCGATCAAATGGAGATCGCCGATGTCGATGCCATCCACACGGTACGCGATGCCGCGCGCGTGGCGATCGGTGAGGCGCTGCACGACCAACTGCTCGCGAGGTACGACAGCTACGCGGAGACCGGGCCTTACAGCATCGACGGTGCCGCGATCGGCCGCCGATCGTTGCGCAATACATGCCTGACTTATTTGAGTGCGGGCGGCGATCCCACATTGGCGAAGCGGCAATTCGATACCGCGGGCAACATGACGGATTCGCTCGTGGCGTTGGCTGTGCTCGCCGGCATCGATAGCCCAGAGCGCGACGCGGCGCTCGCGGCGTTCTACGCCAAATGGCACGAGGATCCGCTGGTACTCGACAAGTGGTTCTCCATTCAGGCGACATCGCAACTGCCGGACACCGTCGCGCGCGTGCGAGCTCTGTCCGCGCACGCGGATTTCGACCTCCGCAATCCCAACCGTATTCGCGCTCTTGTCGGTGCGTTCGCCGGCGGCAATCAGGTTCGCTTCCACGATCCGAAAGGTGAGGGGTACCGGTTCCTCGCCGATATCGTTCTCCAACTGGATCCGACGAACCCGCAGGTGTCGGCGCGCATGGTGGGTCCGTTGGGTCAGTGGCGCCGCATGGATCCGTCGCGCCAGGCGTTGATGAAGACCGAACTGGCCCGCATCCTGGCGTTGCCCGGCCTGTCGACCAACACCTATGAAATGGTCTCGAAAAGCCTGCACTGAGCGAGGGCCGCACGCATGGCCAAAACCGTCAGCCGCTTCGCGGGAGAGTTCGATCGCGATTGGTTGGAACGCCACATCGAGACCGTTCTTGAACCCGAATTGCCGATCATCGATCCGCATCATCATCTGTGGCGGCGCGATAATAACATCTACCTCGTGCCGGAACTTCTGCTCGACGTCGCCAGCGGCCACAAAATAATCGCGACCGTGTTCGAGGAATGTCACTCCATGTACCGCACGTTCGGGCCCGTGGAGGAACAATCGCTTGGCGAAACCGAATTCGTCATCAACCTCACGGCGAAGGCCGCGACGGGAGTTTACGGAAACACGAAAATTTGTGCCCGCATGGTCGGCCGGGTCGACCTGATGCTTGGTAAGCGCGTCGGGCCGTTGCTTGAACGTCACATCGGCATCGGCCCCGAGCGGTTCGCCGGAATACGCCACTCGACCGCATGGGACGCCAGCGACCGTATCCACAAAGTCGTTCCAACGCCGAGAATGCTTCTCGACGCCACCTTCCGTGAGGGGTTCGCGGCACTTGGCCCGCTCGGCCTCGTGTTCGACGCCTGGGTGTATCACCCGCAACTCGACGAAGTCGCCGATCTCGCGGGAGCTTTTCCCAACACGGAAATCGTCCTCAACCATGTCGGCAGTCCGATCCTTGGCGAACCCTATGCCGCCGACCGGGCCAAAGTCTTCGCCGACTGGAAGGCCGGCATGTCGAACCTGGCCAGGCATCCGAATGTGACCGTCAAACTCGGTGCGTTGCCGATCCGTCTTCCGGGCGCCGGCACGGTGTCGAAAGAAAACCCGCCATCGTCCGAGGAAGTCGCCGCCGCCTGGCGCCCGTGGCTGGAAACCAGCATCGAATTGTTCGGCGCCGATCGCTGCATGTTCGAAAGCAACTTCCCGGTGCAGAAACGCTGGTGCTCGTATCAGGTCGTGTGGAACGCCTTCAAACGCCTTGCCGCCAACGCCTCCGCCACCGAGAAGGCGGCGCTCTTCGCCGGCACCGCGGCGCGGATTTATGGAGTGCCCATCACATGACCGGCTTCTCCGACCGCATCTGGCAGCGCACGACGCCGCTGCGCGAAGCCATCCACTCGTTGCCGTTCAACACCGAACTCACCGCCGGCACGCTGCCCCGGGAAAAATTTCAATTTTACATTGTGCAGGATGCTTTGTACCTCGACCAATACGCGAGGGCGCTGGCGATCGCGGGCGCGCGAGGACCCGACAGCGCCACGCTGCGTGCGTTTGGTCGTTACGCGATCGAGGCTATCGCGGTCGAGCAAGCCCTGCACGAGCGCTACCTGAAGGAATTCGGCGTCAACCCGGACACTCTCGCCACAGCCGAACCATCGCCGGACTGCCTTGGCTACACCAGTTTCCTCATGGCCACCGCGTATCACGAACCTTGGGAGATTCTGGTCGCGGCGTTACTGCCCTGTTTCTGGCTTTACTGGGACGTCGGCACCACGATCGCGAAGACCACCACGCCGGACAATCCGTATCGGGCCTGGATCGACACCTATGCCGACGACGGGTTCGGCGAAGCGGTTCGAGCGGTGATCGCCACCACCGATCAGGCTGCCGCGGCCGCGAACGATACCGTTCGCGACCGCATGGCCACTGCCTTTATCCGGTCCTGCCAGTATGAGTGGCTTTTCTGGGACGGCGCGTGGCACCGCCGCTTCTGGCCAGTTTAGCCGCGGATTTCTTCGCAGGTCTCTGCGCCGCGAGCGATCGCAACCGATCCTGGCGTATGCCATGCAGGCCCCGCAACTCGCGCAGCAGGATCGCTTCCGAAACCGGCCGCAGATCGAGCACGGTTTGTCCGGCGCCGATCCGGTGCCCGAGTCTGGCCGTATCCAATGCAACCACATTGCCTTGGACGGACGGATACAACGTGGCGGTGCGAAGGTTCAGGCTCAGCTCGCACAATGCTTCTCGGCTGGATCGCGATCCGGCGATCGCCGCCGGTTTGCCGTCCAGGCAAACGATCCGCGCCAGCACATGGGCCAGCATCGCGCACGGCAGCCCGCCGCTCTCTTTCGGCCGCGCGATGACGGTTTCCAACTGCAGCCAGGGCTTCGGCACCATCGCCTTTTCCGCGAGGCCGAGAACGCCGGCATATTGTCCGGTGTCGCGATCAATGGCCAGAACGACATGCGTTAAACCATCCAGGTCACACCATCGCCAACTGTTCAGCGGCGCGCCGGAATCAGCCAGGTCCTCGAACACAGCCGGCCAATCGATCCCCGCGAGCGCGCGCCGATCCTGCAAGTAGGTGAGTCTAATGTGAGTCTTCGCCAGAAAATGATCCATCCCGAACCCCTTTTTGCTGGGTTTAGCCCAGCTTCTGGGTGGAGCCTGACATGGTGAGGGGGTACGCGACTGTGAACTGGGTCACACATGAGCGCGAATTTTGCGTTATCGCGCGCATGGCGTGACAGGTGGTTTCGGCTTCTTATAATCCACGCCTGCCAGTTAGGGGAAAACATCCATGCCACGCCGTCTGATCGATATTTCGGTTCCCCTCAAAGCGGGGATCAAAAGCGACCCGCCCCACATGCTGCCTCAGATCGAGTATCTGGATCATCACCAAACCGCGCCTGCGATGGCCGAATATATGGGCGTACGGATCGATCAGCTTCCGGACGGAGAGTACGCGGCGGTTGAAAAAGTGCAGATCAGCACGCACAACGGCACGCATCTGGACGCGCCGTACCACTTTTTCTCGACGATGAACCACGCGGTGAAACCAGGCGGCGAGCCGTCCTGGCGCATCGATGAAGTGCCACTGGAATGGTGTTTCCAACCCGGTGTGAAACTCGATTTTCGTCACATGGAGGCCGGGTATGTCGCGACGCCCAACGACGTGGAGGCCGAGCTGAAACGCATCGGTCACACGATCCGGCCGCTCGAGATCGTGCTGGTCAATACCGCCGCCGGCACACGCTATGGGCAGGACGATTACGTGGATTCAGGTTGCGGCATAGGCAAAGCCGCCACGGTGTGGCTGCTGGAGCGCGGCGTGCGCCTTGTCGGGACCGATGGGTGGAGTTGGGATGCGCCGTTCTCCATCACGCGCGATCGCATCAAGGAAACCGGTGACGCGGGCCTGATCTGGGAAGGCCACCGCGCCGGCCGGGAGATCGGTTATTCGCACCTGGAGAAGCTGCACAATCTCGAGCAATTGCCGCCCGACGGCTTCGACGTCGTGTGCTTCCCGGTGAAAGTGCATCGAGCCTCGGCCGGCTGGACCCGCGCTGTCGCGATCATTAACGATTAAGCAGCCAAACAGCGCCAAACTGAGCCCAAAATGTCAGCGCCGCCAAAACGTCGGCGCGAAAAACCGTCATGGCCCGGCTCGTCCGGGCCACCTGTTCAAGCACCTACCGCTACGGGTGGCCCGGACGAGCCGAGCCATGACGTTTGGCAGCCTGACGGGCGTTCTTCTACAACCCGAACAACCGTTTCGCGTTGCCACCGGCGATCGCCGCCACGTCCGCCGGACTCAACGACTCAACCGCCGCTATGTGTCCGATCGGATCGTATTCGCCCATGTCGTAAGGGTAGTCGGTGCCGAGCATGATCTTATCCACTCCGAACAACTTCACCATCGCCTCCAACTGATTCGAGGTAAAAACGATCGTGTCGAGATAGATTTTCTT
>JBEKGV010000026.1:0-13163 GCA_050012615.1 Acetobacteraceae bacterium
GCGAATGATAGTGAAAAAATGGTTTCTGCCAGGCTCGCGAGAGACGATTATTGTTAAACGGCAAGTTCTCGGTCAGCGCGGGTCGCCTCCAGGTCATCTTCGACAAAGGCGCGGATCAGTTCCACGGCCGACTCGTGCGGCGCGAAGCCGAGACCCGGGGCTCGCCTGGGTGCGAACCGCGGCGGCCATGTGCCGACGATCGCCGCGATAACCGGGTCCGGTACACGCTTCACCAAAGATGCCGCTCCCGGCTTCACCGTTTCCAACGCGGCGAGGAGTTGCGCGATCGTCACGCTGATCCCGGGTGGATTGACCGAGCGATCGAGACCCAGGGCGCTACTGTCCAACCCGCCGGCATGAAGCAGCCACGCAGTGGCGCTGCGCGGGCTGCACACCCAGGCGGCAAAATCCTCCGGCACTGGCAGCTCGGTCTCGAGGCCCAGAAGCGGCTCGCGGATAATCGCCGAAAAGAACGAACTCGCTGCCTTGTTCGGCCGCCCTGGCCGGACAATGACGGTGGGCAGACGGATCGAGACGGTGTCCATGAAGCCGCGCCGGCTCGCATCCGCCAGGATCAGCTCCGCCGCTGCTTTTTGCGCACCATAGGAGTTCGCGGGCACCTGCCTCGCGTCGTCCGCGAGATTGGCACCTTGCCCGCCGCTAAAACTCGCCACCGAACTCGTGAAGACCACCCTGGGCGGACTTCCACCGCGTTCCACGAGCCGGCGGCAGGCGTCGATAACCGCATCGGTACCGCGGAGATTGACCCGCCGGCCGAGGTCGTAATCGGCTTCGGCCTGAGCACTCACGACGGCGGCAAGATGGAAAATGACATCGGTACCGGGTGGAATCGCCGCATCGGGCAGTGAAACAATATCGCCCGCGAGCGTCGTAACCGGAAACGGCGCCGCATCGAACGCTCGCGGTTCCTGGAGATCGAACAGGGTCAGGCCGGCAATCGTTCTGCCTCCGAGCGTCCCGGCCTGAACCAATCGTGTGGCGATACGACGGCCGAGGAATCCGCCGCCTCCCAAAATGGTTATCTTCATTTTGTCCTCATAACCAACCGGACCTGCTTCAGGAAAGCCAATGCCCTCACGCGTTGTCGCCGAACGCCTTCCGCTTCAGGTCCTTCAATCGTTCGTCGCCATTCGGGGTGCGGGGATCGATATCCAACACATGCAGCCAGGCGTCGTAGGCGGCTTTCCAGTCCTCGCGACCCTCGGCGATCCGTTCCAAGGTTCGCCACGCACCGAAATGGCGCGGTTCCAGCTTCAAGGTTTCCTGGAGGTCGCGCACCGCGCCCACGGTGTCGCCAGCCTTGAAACGCGCGATCGCCCGTTGATGCCACGCCTCCGCCAGCGTTGGATCGAGAATGATCGCATCGCTGAACACCGAAGCCGCCTCATCCGACGCACCGGAACTGGCCTCTCGGAGGCCGCGGCTCATCAGCAAGGTCACGGCTGGCGTGCTGGCTTCGAGCCATGATTGCCGGATCTTATCCTCAAGCGCGGAGGCGACCTGCTCGTTTGGCGCGGTCCTTAGTGCATCGAGCATTTTGTCAAGCACCGCGCGCTTTTCTTGCACGGGCTGGCCGAATGCGAGCGATGGCAAAAGAACGAACGGCAGGATCAGGCGGCGCATCACATCGTCTCCGGCAGGCCGTCCGGCCGGGGTCCACCCGCCATCCAATCCAACAGGGCAACGGTATGTACGATCGGCAGCGCGTCACCAGACAGCTGCGTGATGCAACCGATATTCCCCGCCGCGACCAGGTCCGCTTTGGTTTTGGAGATGTTACGGAGTTTGCGCGTGCGTAGCCGCGTCGCGATGTCCGGCTGGAGCATATTGTATGTGCCGGCGGAGCCGCAACACAGATGTCCTTCAGGCGGTTCGACCACACGAAAGCCGGCCTTGCGCAGCAGCGCCTTTGGCTCGTTGGTGACTTGCTGACCGTGTTGCAGGCTGCACGCGGAATGATAGGCCACCGTGAGGCCAGGCTCGGGTCGTGTCGCATTGTAACCGATCCGGGTCAGAAACTCGGACACATCGACCGCGAGGTTGGCGATCCTTTCAGCCTTAATCCGTATCAACTCAGGTTCGGTGCGAAACATGAAACCATAATCCTTCACCGTCGTGCCGCAGCCTGACGCATTGATCACCACCGCGTCCAGCCCGCCGTTATCGATTTCCCGATCCCAGGCCTCGATGTTCGCCCTTGCGAGCGTCATCGCCGACGAGTGTTGTCCCATGTGATGGTTGAGAGAGCCGCAGCATCCGGCACCCTCGGCGACCACGACCTCGCAGCCAAGCCGGGTCAGCAGCCGGATCGTGGCGGCGTTAATCTCGGGTGCGAGCACCTGTTGCGCGCACCCCGCCAACAGAGCCACGCGTGCCTTCGCCGGACCCTGGGCCGTCCCTTGGGCCGTCCCTTGGGCCGGGTGAACACGCGGGCCCTCGTTCGGGTCGGGCCCTGGCAGGTTCCGCGGCGCCAGCGCGAGCATCGCCCGCATGCGGCGCGCGAGCATACCCTGGCCAGGCAGCAGTCCGCCCAACGGCCGAAGCAGACCGGCACCCGCCAATGCGAGCCGGAACATCCGCGGTCTGGGGATAATCCAGCCGAGAAATCCGCGCAGCAGGCGCTCCGGCAGATTTCTCCGGTAAGTGCGTTCGATATAGGCCCGGGCATGATCGACGAGATGCATATAATTCACGCCCGACGGGCAGGTCGTCATGCACGATAAGCAAGACAAACAGCGATCCACATGGCGAACGACTTCCTCGGTCGCCGGGCTGTTGGTCTCCAGCATATCCTTGATCAGGTAAATCCGCCCGCGCGGGCTGTCGAGTTCGTCTCCAAGGAGTAGAAAGGTTGGACATGTGGCGGTGCAAAGCCCGCAATGCACGCAGGTTCGCAACACCTGGTTCGACACGGCGGTGTCAGGATCGCTCAATTGCGCCGCGGTGAAATTCGTTTGCATCGCGCTATAATCCCGCGTAGATCCGGCCGGGATTGAGGATCCCGCGAGGGTCCATCGCCTCCTTCACGCGCCGTGTGATAGCGGCGAGCGACGCGGGCTCCGGCGGCACCACGTCCACCGCGCCGCGTAATGAATCGGGTGCCCGCATCAGCGTCCAGGTTCCCCCGGCCGCGCGCGCGGCGGCCTCGATCTCCCGGTGAATCGTTTCGGTCGCGGGACCAGCGAGCCACACCAGTCCCCCGCCCCAGTCAAGGTATCCGATCGCACCTTCCACCGCTCGCAATACCCCTGGCCCAGAGGATGGACGTACCGAAACGCGCCAGATTCCGTCGCCGTCGGCGACCGGCAGGGCGTGCACGTCCCGCACCGCTCGCCACAGCGCACGCGATTCCCGATCACCGAGAATTTCGGCGCGCGGAACCCGCAGTTCCCGGCGTAGCTTTTCCGTGCGGTAAGTGACCGAGGCCGCGAATTCCTCAATCCGGATCAATGTGATCGAGCGGCCGGCATCGGAGGGGTGAAGCAACCGCGAGGCTGCCTCGGCGGGCAGCCAGGCCGCGCCCGAGACACCGTACGGCGAACCAAGCGCCGCCGACAGAGCCACGACGGCGGCATCGGCATCCAGGCCGGGAATGACGATCGTTCCCACCGTTTCCGGCGCGGGCAACACTTTAAGTGTGATCTCGGTGATGATTCCCAGCGTGCCGTGACTGCCGGTCAGCAGTTTGCACAAGTCGAGACCGGTGACGTTCTTCAACACGCGGCCGCCGGAATGAATGACCTCACCGCGTCCGGTCACCGCCCTGATCCCCATGACGTGATCCCGCATCGCCCCCCAGGCAACGCGCCGCGGACCTGACAGGTTGGTGGCGACGACACCCCCTAAAGTCTGGGTGTCAACTTCGGTGCCGAGCAGGGCGGAGAGATCGGGCGGCTCCGCGATCAAATGCTGCCCGTGCTCCGCCAGAGCCGTTTCGATCTCGTGCAGAGGTGTTCCGGCGCCCGCCGAAATAATCAGTTCCTTCGGCGCGTAAAGGGTGATGCCTGTCAGGCCGGTGGTGCTGATCGTCGCCGCTGCCTGTACCGGGCGCAGCATGCCGGATTTGGTGCCCGCACCGCGCACCAGAAGCGGTTCCCGTGCCGCCGCGATCCGGCTGGCGATCCTGGTTTCCGCCTCGCTCGCGATCATGCCGCGTGAGGCAGAGTGTTCTGGTCACGCAATGGAAACACCTTACTCGGGTTCAGCAGCCAGTCCGGGTCGAACGCGGATTTGATGCGGCGCTGCTGCTCGAGTTCGTGTTCGGCGAATTGAAACGGCATCAGGTCGCGCTTTTCGACGCCGACGCCGTGCTCACCGGTCAGGCAGCCGCCAACCTCGACGCAGAGTTTCAGAATATCGGCACCGAATTTCTCCGCGCGATGGAAACTGTTCGAGTCATTCGCGTCGAACATGATCAGCGGGTGCAAATTGCCGTCACCCGCATGGAAAATGTTCGCGACCTTCAGTTGGTAACTATCGGACATTTCCTGAATGCGGCGCAGCACATCCGGCAACTTGCTGGTCGGGATAGTGCCATCCATGCACAAATAATCCGGGCTGATGCGCCCGATCGCGCCGAACGCACCCTTGCGGCCCTTCCAGATCGCCAGCGATTCCTCGACCGATTGCGAAACTCGCAAACTGATCGGGTTGTGCCGCTCGCAGATCGCCGTCAGGCGGGCCAACAGATCATCCTGCTCCGCGACGCTGCCCTCGACTTCGATGATCAGCATCGCCTCCGCGTCGAGCGGATAACCCGCATGAGCGAACGCCTCGCAGGCATGGATCGCGGGCCGGTCCATGAACTCCAGCGCCACGGGAATGATCCCCGAGGAGATGATGGAGTCGACACATTCGCCGGCGACCTCGTTCGATGCGAACCCGGCCAGCATCGCCCTCGCGCCCTCCGGCGAACGCAGGATGCGCACGGTGATTTCCGTGACGATCGCGAGTTGGCCTTCGCTGCCCGTCAGCAAACCTAGCCAATCGTAGCCGGCGGCATCCAGGTGCTCGCCGCCGATGTGCAAAATCTCCCCGTCGACCGTGACGATCTTCAGGCCGAGCAAATTGTTGGCGGTGACACCATATTTCAGGCAATGCGCACCGCCCGAGTTCATGTTGACGTTGCCGCCGATCATGCAGGCCAGTTGGCTCGACGGATCCGGCGCGTAGAAAAACCCCTCGTCCGACACCGCGTTGGTAATGCCAATATTGGTCACGCCGGCTTGCACCGTCGCGCAACGGTCCTTGTAGTTGATGTCGAGGATCTGATTCATCCGCATCAATCCGACGACCACGGCATCGGCCAGTGGCAGCGCCCCGCCGGACAGCGACGTGCCCGCACCGCGCGGCACCACACGCACACCGTTGGCGTGACAGAACCGCATGATCGCAGCCACCTCCTCCGTGGTTTCCGGCAGCGCGACCGCGAGCGGCATTTGGCGATACGCCGAAAGCCCGTCGGTCTCGTACGGTTTGAGGCTGACCGGATCGCCGATGACCCCCTCCGCGTCCGAGACCGCCGCGCGCAGGCCGGCGATCACCGCGTCGCGGCGAGCCAACACATCGGGTTTCGGGTCCGGCAGTCTGATCATGATAGGCCTCCGGATTTAATGATGGGGCGTACGCCTCGCCGGGGCAAGTAATCCCGCCATTCTTGCACCCCGGACCGTCCCCGCCTTTAATCCTGGGCGAAACGGAGGAAACCAACATGGCCGACGTATCCACGTTCGAGGACGTCAACTTGCCCGCCGACACCGTCTGGAGCGTGATCGGCCACTTTGGCGGCATCCGAAAATGGGCCGTCCTGGTGCAGAGCGAGTCGGTGGAAGACACATCATCGGGAAAAGTCCGAACGCTCGTCATGCCGGAGAACCGGGTGGTGAAGGAGCGTCTGGCGACGCAGTCGCAATATTCCTACACCTACACGATGGTGGACCGCCCCGAGATGGCGGATTACCGGTCCACGGTCGCCGTCATCCCGCTCGATCCCACCCATTCCCGGATCGAGCTCATCATGCATTTGAGCCCCTCTGAGAGCCTGACCGACGAAGACATCACCGCTCGCTACTCCCGCAATTTGCGCGGCAATCTACGGGCCATGAAGAAGGCGCTTGGGCTGGCGATCTGATGCCAGGCACGGAAACGACTGACATGTGGCACCACCCCTACGCGTCATGGTCTGGCTTGACCGGACCCTCTCTCGCCGCATCGTGCTGGTAGAGATGTTCTGGTCAAGCCGGACCATGACGTGGAACGCCAGCCCGTTTCAGACGATCTGGTTCCGCAGTTCGACTTCACCGCGCCAGAGACGGTCGAGGTTTTCCATCAGGATTTCGATGACATTCGCTTCATACTGGGTGGTTTCACCGCCCGTGTGAGGCGTCAGGAACACGTTTGGCATCGCCCACAATGGAGAGTCCACCGCCGGTGGCTCCGGGTCGGTGCAATCCAGTGCGGCACCGGCGATCCGCCCTTCATTCAGAGCGGCGAGCAGCGCCGGCTCATCCACACAACCCCCGCGCGCGACGTTAATCAGGTAGGCGGAAGACTTCATGACACCCAACGTATCCGCATTGATGATCCGCGCCGTTTCCGGCGTGAGCGGACAGGTCAAGGCAACGAAATCCGCTTTTGGCAACAGAGCTTTCAGCTCCGAGATCGGGTGCACTGAATCCGCGTAGCCGGCGCCAGGCGAGGGATCACGGCGAAAGCCTATGACGGTCATGTCGAACGCTTTCGCCAGCCGCGCCAGTCGTTGGCCAATCCGGCCAAGACCGACGATCGCCAACGTCTTACCGCCGAGCTCATCTTCTCGAACAGCGGGATCGCCGATCATGCCGCGCCAATGTGCCTTGACCTGATTGTCTCTCGCCTCCGGCAGGTGCCGCATGATGGCCAGTATCAGCCCGATCGCGTGCTCGGCCACTGCCTGCGCATTTGTACCGGCGGCAGACGCCAGCCTGATACCCCGCTCCGCCAGTGCCATCGTGTCATATTGATTGGTTCCCGAACTGATCGACTGAATGAAACGCAGCCGGGATGCGATCGGGATCAGACCGTTGTGCCACATTTCCGAAGCAAGAACGACATCCGCCTCGCCGATCCGGCGGTCGAGGTCCGCCGCATCACGGACCTCGAAATTCTGGATGCCGGTATTCAGCGCGTCGAACGTGGCTTTCATCCGATACGCCGGGTGCGCGAAGCAAACGACAAGGTCTTCGCGCCGAGGGAACATGCCCCGAGGCAACATGCAATTCAGTGCCGGAAATCGGCGCCTTTGCGTTCCACCGTTCGCACCAGCGCTTTCCATTCCATCAGGCCGTAGCCCTCCGTGTCGCGGATCTTCTTCATCCGCTCGGCGGCCTTGCCGATCACGTAATCGTCGATCGTCACGATCGGGCTGTTCATGGTGCGCGCCATGACCTCCAGTTCGCACGCGCGCTCCAACATATACAGCCGCATCAACGCACCGTGCGTGGTCGGGCCAAGTGTGAGCAACCCGTGATTGAGCAACACGACGCAGCTGCCATTCGCACAGGTGCGGCCGAGAGCATCGCATTCCTCCTGCGTCGCGGGGACACCATACGCATGATACGCGAGATCGTCGTAGACGTGCAGCGCGTCCTGACTGATCGGGCGAATGCCATTTTCCAACAGCGATATGCCCGCGCCGGCGCGAGTATGAGTATGCAGCACGCAATTCGCGTCAGGCCGCGCTTTGTAGACACCGCTGTGGATGATGAAGCCGGCGTTGTTGAATTTCCCCTCCTCGCCCAATACATTGCCGTCCAGGTCCATTTTCAGCAGCGAGGACGCGGTGACCTCGTCGAACATTTCGCCGTAACGATTAATGAGAAAGTGGTTAGGCTCGTCTGGAATTCGCACCGACATGTGCGTATTGATCGTATCGGTCCATTCAAAGTAGTCACAGATGTGATAGAGCGCGGCAAGGTCGCATCGCGCCTGCCACTCGGCCTCGGTCATGTTGCGTCGGGGAGTCATCTGCACGGCGGCTGACATCGAAACTTCTCCTTCGTGGGTCTCTGTATCCTGCGGCAACGCAGCAAAACCGGCAAGAGCGGCGGAAAACATCGCCCTCATTCACGGTCCATTAACCCGCCGGTCGTAGCCTTCGGCCTCCATCGGCGGTGGGGCCCCAATGTTCGATCATCTCACGGTCAAAACGCTCCTGCGATCAACGCTCCTGGCCTTCGCCGCGCTGGCGATCGTTCCGCTGAGCATGCGGGCCTGGGACGCCTGGGATGCGTTGGAATCGAGTTCGCGTATCCTACGGGTCGCCGCCGCCTCGGGCGACGCGTTCCAGGCGTTGATTAACATCCGGTCCGACCGTGTTTCCGTCCCCCGCTCCTGGGCCGCGCCGCCCCCGATCAGCGCCGAGGTTCGCGGCTATCTCAGGCGATCGCAGGAGCCGGAGATCGCGGGGTTGCGATCCGCCGTCACCCGCCTGGACTCAATCGCATTCGAGGATCGAGCCAGCCTGCTGCCCACCTTGCGCCAGTCGCTGGAGACACTCACCCGGCTGCAGACGGAATTCTGGGACGGTGTCGAAAAACCCATCGCGAGCCGGCGCACTGGTCTGGGCGATGAATACATGCGCCAAGGCGTAGCCCTGCAAACCACCCTGGAGGAGACCTCAGCCAGACTGTTCGCCGGCATTGAGCATCAGGACGCGATCGTCGACCAGATGATGGCGGTGAAGCAGCTTGCCTGGATGGCGCGAAATAACGCGGGAGAAGCATCACTCTTGCTTTCCCGCGGCATTTCGGCGGGCTCTCTGCCGGCGGATGCCATCCGCGCATTCGATACCAATATCGGCGCCAGCAACGCTGCGTGGAAGGCGATCGAGAACCTGCTGTATGGCGCCACGGTGCCTCCCGCGCTCGCCCAGGCGATGACTGCGACGAAACAGGTCTATTTCGCCCCCGACTACGTTGCTTCGCGGGAACAAATGCTGACCGGGTTGGTCGCGGGCCGTAAGGCTACCGTCACCGCGGACGAGTGGGCCAGGACCGTGGTGCCGAAACTCGATACGATTCAAGCTGTCGCCTCGGCCGCGTTGGCGGCGGCCGAGCATCGCGCCGAGGCGATGACCGCGGCGGCCAGCGAGACGTTGATTCTCGACGCAGCGCTGCTGCTTCTGGTCGTGGCTGGGTCGATCGTCAGCCTGCTTGGCGTTACAAGCCGCGTGATCCGTCCATTGACTGCCATTCGCGACGCGATGAGCCAACTGGCGGCCGGCAATCTGGGGGAACCGCCGGAGTTCCGTTATCACGGTGATGAGATCGGCGCCCTGGCCGGCACGCTGCATGTCTTCCGGGAGCAGGCGGTATCGAAGGCGTCGCTTGAAGAGGCCGGCGTGGCGGGACGCGCCCGTTACGCGAAGCGTCAGGAAACCGTCGAAGGCGAGATCAAAACCTTTGAGGACAGCGCGACAACGGCGTTGGCGACCCTGGCCGGCGCGGCGGCCCGAATGCGCGGCGCATCGGACGAAATGGCGGCCATATCCTACCGCACCAGCCAGGGCGTGCAAACCGTGGCCGCCGCGGCGAGTGAAACCTCCGGCAGCGTCACCAGCATCGCGGCGGCGGCCGAGCAACTCAGCGGCTCGATCAACGAAATCAGCCACCATGTGGGGCACGCGAAGGGCATCACCGGCCGTGCGGTCGAAGAAACGGCCCGCACCGACACGACGGTGCGCGGACTCGCCGCATCGGCGAGCAAGATCGGCAAAGTGGTTCAATTGATCAACGACATCGCCGGGCGCACCAATTTGCTGGCCCTGAACGCGACGATCGAGGCCGCGCGCGCCGGCGACGCCGGCAAGGGGTTCGCGGTCGTCGCCTCGGAGGTCAAGTCGCTGGCCACGCAGACCGCCAAGGCGACCGAGGAAATCGCCCGGCAGATCACTGAAGTTCAGAAGGTCTCCGAGGAAACCGTGCAGGCGATCCGGCGCATCGCGACGACCATCGCCGAGGTGAATGAGATCACGACCTCAATCGCGGCGGGAATGGAACAGCAAGGCGCCTCCACCCAGGAAATCGCGCGCAACGTGCAACAGGCCGCTCAACGCACGCGAGAAATGTCGGATACGATCGCCGGCGTGTCCCAGGATGCGCAGGCGACGGACAACACCGTGCGCGATGTGAAATCGGCGGCGGAAGCGGTGGCCGGCGGCACGGATACGCTCCGCCACCGCGTTGACGCATTCCTGGAGGGCATCCGCGCGGCGTGAGGCACCGCATCACACCACCCCGGCGTCCTTGAGTTTCCTCACCTCCGCCGGCGGCAGCCCGCACAGCGTCCCCAACAGCCCTTCGGTGTGCTCACCCAGCAGAGGAGGACGTTGGACAGTGACAGGCGAATCCGACAGTTTGATCGGCGAACCGACCGTCTGATAGGTACCGCGCGTCGGGTAATCGACGTCGACGATCATATCGCGCGCGCGCAAATGCGGGTCCGCCAACACCTCCCCGGTGTCCAGGCACGCGCCGCAGGGGACGCCGGCATCCCCCATGAGCCGCATGACCTCATGCTTGGTGCGTTGGCGGGTCCACTCGGCGATGATGGCGTTCATGGCTTCACGGTTCTCCCACCGCGCCTCCGGCGTTGCATAGCGCGGATCGCCGGCCAGCTCCGGCCGCCCCATAACGCCCAGAAATGCCTTCCACATCTGCGGCTGTGCGAATATATAGACATAGTCGTTGGAGCCGCCAGGGGCGCAGGGATACGTCGTGCCCGGAATGGTCCGGCCCAACTGATTGCCCGACCGCGGCATTGGCCGGCCCATTCGCTGATGATCGCGCAACGACACGCGGATCAGATTGACGACCGCGTCCTGCATCGAGACTTCGACATGCTGGCCCTTGCCGGTCTGATGCCGCTGCTGCAGCGCTGCCAGGATGCCGATCGCCATATGCATGCCTGTGCCGGAATCGCCGATCGCGGGGAAGTTGAAAGTCGGCGGGTTCTCCGGGAACCCCGTCACGCTCATCGCACCACCCATCGCCTGTGCGATCGGCTCGAAGCTCTTGAACCCGCTGTACGGCCCGTAGGTGCCGAACCCTTTGATCGTGGCGTAGATAAGCCGAGGATTTAATTTCGACAGCACATCGTACCCCAATCCCAATCGATCGAGCGCACCTGGGCCGAAATTCTCCAACAGCACATCCGACTGAGCGATGACCTGACGAAACAGCGCCTTGCCTTCCTCGGTCTTCAGATTGAGCGTCAGGCTCTGCTTGTTGGCGTTCAACACCAGGAAGAACAGGCTGTCGCTATCCGGCTTGTCACGCATGTTGATGCGCGCCACATCGCCACCTTTAGGCTCTTCCAGTTTGATGACCTCGGCACCCAGAAAGCCAAGAATTTGCGCGCAAGCGGGACCCGCCTGATTGTGGGTCATGTCGATGACGCGGATGCCGGACAACGCCTGACTCATGATGTGCCTCCCGATGGATCGGGGAAGCTTACAAGGCGGCGGCGGAGCGGTCGATCAGGGGGCGTGTCGGGTGGATGCCGCCGAGCCAGGATCAACCCTGGCGAACCTTCATGCGAGGGTTCTTTTTGTTGATCACGTAGACCCGGCCATGGCGGCGCACCACGCGGCAGTTCTTGTCGCGGACTTTGGCCGACTTGAGGCTGTTACGAACTCTCATGGGAAACGGGCTCTGTACAGGAAGATCGAAGGCGCGGGGGATAGGGGCCCTGGCCTCCGATGTCAAGGCTAACGGCTTACTGGTTCATGTTCCAGATATCGGTGTCCAGCAGCCATTTGCCGCGGACCTGCTTCCAGATGACGACATACTTGCCTGCGACCGACACCGGCTTCTTCCGCGGACCCGGCACATCGGCGGTGACGCGGCCGATTTCCCGCGCGGTATCCGGCCCGACCTGAACCACGTCGACCGCCTGGAGCGTGAGATTCTTCATTCCGCCCGCGCCCATGTGGGTGAGGGTCTGTTCGATAGCGGCCCGGCCTTTTTGTATCTCCATGCCTGGGGGCAGCATGGTCGCGGTCTCGGTGTACATCGCGGCGATCGCGGCGGCATCGCCCCGGTTCGCGGCAGCGGCCCAGGCCGCCTCATTGGCATCGATCTGGGCTTTCAGGTCCGGCGCCGGCGGGTTGGCCACCGGCTGGGCGCAGCCAACCAACAGTACCATCACAACGGCGAACGCGGCGTCACGCATGGTGATCCCCCCTTTTTTGAGACGAGACTGGAACGTCCCGCACCCGTCCCAGCCTGTCAACAGGGACGCATGCGGCAAAATTCAGCCTGCTGCGTGGATTTGTGCTACAGGAGATACCGAAGGAGCTTTGGCGCCATGAGCGAACAGGCAATGCACACAAGAGTATGTTCGAGCGCGGACGACGTGATCGCGATTCTGCGTGCGCATGAACCTGAGTTGCGTGCGGCCGGCGTTAAGAGCCTGTGGCTTTTCGGCCCCATCGCTCGAGGCGAAAGTGATCCCGACGGAGATGTGGACCTGGCCGTGACGTTGGATCCAGTCTCTCACATCGGCCTGATTGGACTAAGCTCTCTGGAGCGGCGGATCGGGAACCTGATCGGACGCACGGTCGAACTCGTCCCCGAGCCCGTCGAAACGCCGCACTTGCGCGCCAGCATCGAGCGAGACCGCAAGTTTGCCTTCTAGCCACAATCCCGCCGCGTCGCTTGCCCATATCGTCGCCAACGCGGAGCGAATTGATCTCTATGTCGCGGGTATGGACAAGGGCGACTTCGAGCGGAATCGCCTCGTTGGCGATGGCGTCGAACGTTGCCTGGAACGAGTGTGCGAAGCCGTATACCGCCTCGGCCCTCGGGCGGAGACTCTGATGCCCGGCCAGCCCTGGGCGGAAATCCGCGGCATGGGCAACAGGTCGCGGCATGCCTTCGACCAAATCAGCCACGAGGTAGTCTGGGCCACGGTGCGGTATGAACTACCGGAACTCGAAGCCGCCGCGCGGAAGGCTCAGGCCAATCTGGAGCTCGGCAACCCCATCGCTTGACGTCCACCCTTTCCCCCGTCCCACATGCGCCGCGACGGGACAGGGAAGCCCCAAGGGAACCGACGCCATGACCAACCGCATCAACCGCGCCATTCAATTCCTCGCCCTGGAT
>JBEKGV010000027.1:0-13107 GCA_050012615.1 Acetobacteraceae bacterium
TGTCGTCGGATTATCTGCCGCGGCGTTTGCGTGCCGGCGGCATCATGGTCGTATTTACCGGTGCGCCACTGGGCGGCTTCGCCGGCGGAATGCTGGTGTCGCAAATTCTACCGATTTACGGTTGGACAGCCATCTTTTGGATCGGCGGCATCCTGCCGCTGGTGCTGTTGCCGATCGTGCTGATCGGGTTGCCTGAGTCGCCGCGTTTCCTGTTGGCCAAAGGCGCCATCAACGAGCGTGGCACGCGTTTGATGCGCCAGCTTGGGATCGATCTCGATACGCCTCGCCACCACGTGGACGTCACCAGTGGAAATCCGGTCGTTGGGCTATTCCGCGACGGTCTGGCGGCGACAACGATCCTGCTCTGGATCATGTTCTTCTCAAACCTGCTCAGCATGTATCTGATCGGCTACTGGATGCCGACGGTGCTGTCACTGTCCGGTTTGTCGCCGGCGGACGCGGTCTTCGCCTCGGCGTTGCGAGACGCCGGACCATTGGTGAGCGTGTTCCTGATCGCTCCGCTGTCAACCAGGTTCAGCGCCACCAGCGTTCTGCAAGTGACATTGTTCCTAGGCATTATTTTCATCGGTCTGGTCGGTCTGGCCGCCCTGCCCTACCTCGCGTTGCTGGCGGTGATCTTCCTGGTCGGATGCTGCACGGTCGGTAGCCAGACCGGTTTGAACGGTATGACGGGCGCCCTTTATCCCGCTCGCATCCGCAACACCGGCATGGCCTGGGCTTTGGGCGTCGGTCGACTGGGCGCGATCGTTGGCCCGTGGTTGGGCGGTGTGCTGCTGGCGATGGGACTGCCGCCTCGACACATTTTCCTGGTGGCATGCGTCACCGCCGCGATCGCGACAACGGCGATCGTGTGCCTGGGTATCGTGAACCGCCGCCGCGCCGTCGCCAATGGTCTGGGGACCGAACCCGATCCCCAGCCAGCCTGGCGCGGAGCCGCCGAGGTTACTACGGCGTTATTGCAACCTTCAGGACACCGTCACGCTGGTGACTGAACAGGTCATAAGCGGCCTCGATCTGGTCCAGCTTGAAACGATGCGTCACCAACGGTTTCAGATCGACCCGTCCGCTTGCGACGACCGCCATCAGCCGTCGCATCCTTTCCTTCCCGCCGGGGCACAGCGTCGTGATGATTTTCAGGTCAGCGAGTCCGGCTGAGAACGCTCCGAGCGGGATTGTCAGATCGGACGAATAAACGCCCAGGCTCGAGAGGGTGCCGCCGGGGCGGAGGACCCGAAGCGCGCTTTCGAACGTGATCTGGGTGCCGAGCGCTTCGATCGCGACGTCGACACCGCGGCCATCGGTCAGTCGCATGATCTCGGCCACGGGATCGGAGGCTTTGAAATCGACCACGTGATCCGCACCCATGCGGCGGGAGACGTCCATGCGAGCGGGAACACTGTCAACGGCGATGATCGTGGTAGCCCCGGCAAGGCGCGCGCCAGCCGTTGCACAAAGGCCGATCGGCCCCTGCGCGAAGACCGCCACGGTATCTCCGATCGCGACATGGCCGCTTTCGGCGCCAGCGAAACCCGTCGACATGATGTCGGGGCACATCAGCACCTGCTCATCGGTCAGTCCGTCCGGCACCGGGGCGAGATTGGCCATCGCGTCCGGCACCAACAAATATTCCGCCTGGGAGCCGTCGATCGTGTTGCCGAACTTCCAGCCGCCGATCGCCTGGAACCCATGTTTGGTCCCCGCGCCGTCCTGGCTGAGGCAGCCGCACAGGCATGCCGCCGAATATCCGGACGGTGTGATCGCCCCCGCGATCACCCGCTGGCCCTCGGTGAAACCAACCACAGCGGAGCCGAGCTTTTCGATGATGCCGACCGGCTCGTGGCCGATCGTGAGGCCTTTGCGGACTGGATATTCGCCTTTCAGGATGTGCACATCAGTGCCGCAAATCGTCGTGGTGGTAATCCTCATCAAGGCGTCGAGCGGACCGACGCCGGGGATTGGTTTCTCGTCCAGGACGATCCGCCCTCGTTCGACAAAGACCGCGGCTTTCATCGTTTGCATGTCTGCTCCTTCGCTGGCCCAGTCCTTTGAGTGGTCCGTGGGGGTGGGGGTCACGGGGCAATGAATTAGGTCAGGGCGAGGTGAAGATTCGGTTAACCCCGTTTGGCGAAAAGCATGACGCGCTGACGTTTGTCGGCCCCAGGCGAGGCGTGCGGATCTGAACACTGACACATGTGCGGCGATAGATCCTCGGGTCGAGCCCGAGGATGACGACTGGGGAGCGGACCGGTTCGTCAGGCCCGCGCGCCCTCCAAATACGCCGCGCGCACCTCCGGGCGAGCCAGCAATTCCGCACCCGTACCCGCCATGGTGATTGCTCCATTCACCAGCACGTAACCGCGATGCGCGAGCCGTAGTGCCTGATACGCGTTTTGTTCCACCAACAGAACCGTCAGTCCCAGGCTTTTGTTCAACGACCTGATCGCTCCGAAAATCTGCCGTGCCACCAACGGCGCCAGGCCCAAAGACGGCTCGTCCAGCAACAGCAACCGAGGCCGTGACATCAATGCTCGAGCGATCGCCAACATCTGCTGCTCGCCACCCGACAACGTGCCGCCGCGCTGGCTCATGCGTTCACTCAGGCGCGGGAACAGCGCGAACACCTCGTCGAGCAACGCCGGTGTGTCGGTACGCCCAGAGGCCTCAGCGCCCATCAGCAAATTCTCATGCACCGTCATCCGACCGAAAATCCGCCGCCCCTCAGGCGACTGCGCGATTCCTCGGCGCATGATCAGATGCGTGGGCAGGTTGGTGATATCGTCGCCCTCGTGCCTGATCGTGCCAGAGCGCGCCCGTGGATTGCCGCAGACCGTCATCATCAGTGTCGATTTGCCGGCACCGTTGGCACCGATCAGTGTCACGATCTCGCCGGGATTCACCTCAAGATCGACGTCTCGCAGCGCCTGCACGGCGCCATAGAACGAGGATACGCCTGTCAGCGACAACGTTGCCGTCATGCTGCTTCCTCATCGTCGTCGCCTTCGCCCAGATAAGCCGCGATCACAGCGGGATCGGCTCGAACCTCAACGGGCGTGCCGTCGGCGATCTTCTTGCCGTGATCCAGGACCACGATGTGGTCGGAGATTCGCATCACCACGCCCATATCATGCTCGATGAGCAGCAACGAGCAACCGTCGTCGAGAATGCTGCGCAGCAGCGCGTTCAAGGTGTCGGTTTCTCGCGGATTGAGGCCTGCCGCGGGTTCATCGAGACATAACAATATTGGATCGATACACATGGCGCGGGCGATCTCCAGCCGCCGTTGCGCGCCGTACGGCAAGGCTCCAGCCACGTCGTCGGCGCGATCGATCAATCCAATCCGATCCAGCCAGTGACGTGCCTTTTCCATCCCATGCGCCGCGGCGGCGCGATAGGTGCCAAGGCCGAGGACGGCCAGCAGAGTGAACCCACTCGCGCGCATGAGGACATTGTGTTGCGCGACCAGAAGGTTTTCCAGCACGGTCATGCCGGCGAACAAACGGACGTTCTGAAATGTTCTCGCGACCCTCGCGCGAGAGGCGATGCGATATCCGGGCATGCGATCCAACGCGAACCGTGCGCCCGTCTCATGCATCAGCGCGATCCCGCCTTCACTGGGCCGATAAAATCCCGTGATGCAGTTGAATACCGTCGTTTTGCCGGCGCCGTTGGGACCGATCACCGCCGTGATTTCACCCGCGCGCGCTTCAAAAGACACCTCATCGACCGCTTTCAGACCGCCAAACCGCATGGTCAGGCCGGTGACAGACAGCATCAGGCACCACCCCCAACAGGCGTCCCAGCCCGGGTCAATGTGACGGTGGGCGTGCGGGTGGACACCATGCCGCGCGGGCGCAGAACCATGACAACAACCAACGCGAGGCCGAAGACCAGCATGCGGTACAGCGGCAGTTCGTTGGCGATGCCCGCGAAAAGCTCACTGCCCATCTCGTCGGCGAGCCAACTCAGAAGCGAACGCAACAACTCCAGGCCGCCGACCATGACAATCGCCGCCAGCGCGACGCCGAGTTGCGAACCGAGACCACCCAGTACGACGATCGCCAGAACCGTTGCGCTTTCAATGAAGGTAAAGCTTTCGGGTGAAATAAATGCCTGGCGTGTGGCGAAGAAGGCTCCGGCGAAACCGCCGAACATGGCGCCGATGGCGAACGCGGTCAGTTTCGTGTTCGTGACGTTGATGCCGAGCGAGCGGCAGGCGGTTTCATCCTCACGCAATGCCTCCCACGCCCGGCCCAGCGGAGTGCGGCGAAGGCGGAGCGTGAACCAATTGGTGATCAGCGCGAGGCCAAGAATCACATAGTAAAGGAAAATGACGCGCTGGATCGTTTCGGGCTCCAGGTTGAAGAAACCGGCGAACGTACCCTCGCCGCCATCCATGCTGAAGGAGAGGCCGAACAGCGTGGGACGCGGGATACCGGTGATGCCGTTGGGGCCGTTTGTCAGAGAAACCCAGTTGATCAGCACGATGCGAATGATTTCGCCAAATGCCAGCGTAACGATCGCGAGATAGTCGCCACGCAACCGCAGCACCGGAAATCCGAGCAGCACGCCCCAGAACGCCGCCATGATTCCGGCCAGCGGCAGACAGGACCAGAAGCCAAGCCCAAACGTCGTAGCGAGCAACGCATAAGAATAAGCGCCGACCGCGTAGAATGCGACGTACCCGAGATCCAACAGCCCGGCGAGCCCAACGACGACGTTCAGGCCCCAGCCCAACATGATATAGGTAAGGACAAGAGTGGCGAGATCGACATAGTAACGAGAGCCGCCAAACGGCAGCAGCAGTGCGACGATCAGCAGCACTGGAGCCACCGCCTTTCCGGCCCTCACCATCGCCGGGCCCGGCCCAAACTTACTCGGCAATGCGATCCGTCTGCCGCGGATCAGCATGAGCAGACGACCGAGGAAAACCAAGCTGACAACCACCGCGACCGCGACCGGGCGGGCGCGCAAGACCAGTCCGCTCTCGCCATTTTCCGTGACAAGACCGATCAACGGCGCGAACAGGCCAAGAGCGATGAGGGCTGAGAGGCCGGCGTCCCGAAAGACGCCCTTCATCCTGAGAGCGTCTTCGCGGCACCGATGCGGCCGAACTTCGCCATGACAGGAGATGTCAATGATGCTCGGGTCAACCGGGCGGCGTTCATACTTTCTCTACCTCGGCACGGCCCAGGATGCCTGTGGGAAGAAAGATCAGAACGATGATCAGGATGGAGAAGGCTGCGACATCCTTGTATTCGACGCTGAAATAGGCGGACCAGAACACCTCGATCAGACCAATCAGCAAGCCACCCAGTACGGCGCCGGGCAAGCTGCCGATGCCGCCCAGTACCGCCGCGGTAAACGCTTTCACGCCGGCGACGAAGCCGATGAAAAAGTCTATGGCGCCGTAATAAAGCAGGAACATCAGCCCGGCGACCGCGGCCAGAGCGGCACCGATCACGAATGTGACGCTGATCGTCAGGTCCGTGTCGATGCCGAGAAGGCTCGCCATCCGCAAATCTTGCTCGCAGGCGCGCATCCTCCGGCCGAGAGGCGTTTGCGTGACGAGCCAGGTAAAAATCGCGAGAATGGACAGCGTCGTGACGGCGATCACGATCTGCATCCAGGAGAGACGGACGGCGAAATCATCCATGTCCATGATCTGGAAACCGCCGGGGATCAGTGCCTCCATCGGTTTGACGCGCGCGCCCTGACTGACCTGGACAAAATTCTGCAGCGTGATGGACATGCCGATCGCGCTGATCAGTGGCGCCAGGCGAAAGGAACCTCGCAGGGGCCGGTAAGCGACCCGCTCCACCGTCCAACCATACAGCGCCGCAAGGGCCGCCGCGAACACCAAGGTCAGTGCCAATGCGATCGGCACGGCGGTGATGCCGAGCGACGCGAGGCCCAGAAGCGCGATCAGCGACAGGAACGCTCCGATCATGAAGATGTCGCCATGGGCGAAATTGATCATGCCAATGATGCCGTAAACCATCGTGTAGCCGACCGCGATCAGACCGTAGATCATCCCGAGGGTGATCCCGTTGATCAGTTGCTGCAGCGCATAGGCCAATGGCCGCGACTCCGTCCGAGGGGAGAAAGTCAGCAAACACAGCCAGGTTCGGCCTGACAAGACCGCATGGTAACGGTGCACTGACAGGGATGAAACCTTTCTCGCAAGCGTTTCGCTCCAGGATGCCGGACCCTGACCGGTGCCTGGACAGTGCCTTCATCGTGGCGGCCTGATCGATGCCCCGATCGCGTCGGGGAGGGCCATGGGGAGAGAATTTTTTGGTCGACGGACTACGCCAGGGACGTTGGCTGACACGCGATCGAATTATCGCCGGCAGTCAGGTGTTGCTGCTGGTCGAACTCACGATTCTGGTCATGCTGGCACTTTGGCAGCACGGCGCGATCACCGGCCAGGTCTCGCGCACATCCAGCGATTTCGTGAGCTTCTATGCGGCTGGGAAGCTGGCATTGGCTGGGACGCCCGCCCTCACGTACAACCAGGCCGCGCATTTCCTGGCCGAGCAACAGTTCATGGTCGCGGGCGCGCCGTATCAATTCTTCTTCTACCCACCCGTGTTCATGCTGCTGATGGCGCCGCTGGCGCTGCTGCCATACTACGTCTCGTTCTATGTGTTTGAGTTCGCGACTCTGGCGACGTTCTTGCTGGTGATGCGCGAGATCCTGCTTGAGCCCGGGTGGGCCTGGATTGCCCCGGTCCTCGCATTCCCGGCCGTTTTCTGGACCCTTGGTCTGGGCCAGAACGCGTTTCTCACTGCCGCGCTGGTTGGCGGGTTCACACTCCTGGTCGATCGCCGGCCCGCGCTCGCGGGGATGTTGCTCGGCTTGGTTTGCTACAAACCACATTTCGGATTGCTGGCGCCGGTGGGTCTGGCGTTTGGCGGGCATCGGCGCGCGTTTGCCGCCGCGGGAGCGAGCGTAGCGGTCCTGGTCGGACTGTCGGTGGCACTGTTTGGCACCGCGACCTGGCAGGCATATTTCATCACGCTCGCGAACTCGAATGCCGTTTATGCGTCGGGCCGCATCGATTACGCGGGGATCGTGACACCGTTTGGCGCGGCGCGGTTGCTCGGGTTCGGTTCAGGCCCTTCGTATTTGGCGCAGGTGGCTGTCACCGGCTCGATGCTCCTGCTGGTCGCCTGGAGTTGGCGGCGCCGCCCGAACAGAAGCGTCCGCGCTGCGACGTTGCTTTCGGCGACGCTGTTGGCGGTACCGTTGGCGCTGCTTTACGACAGCCTGCTGCTGCTCGTGGCAGTCGGTTGGCTGGTGCGAGAGGGCCGCAAGAGCGGGTTCCTGCCCTGGGAGAAGACGACATTGCTCGCGGTGTATTTGGCAACGCTCGTGGAATATGCAGTGGGCGAAGCCGTGCATTTGCCTCTGGGGCCGCTCGTCACGATGGCGGTGCTTCTGTTGGGGCTGCGGCGGATGTTGTTCGACCAGAGGTCGGAGCAATGGCAAATCAGGCAGCCGGTTTCCCCGCTTCGGCCGGCTGATGCCCGGTAGCCGGGTTGGCGGGCTCTGCTGGGGCGAATTCGATGCCCTGTCGAATTCGATGCCCTTGCCAACGGCCGGTCATGGCATTAGGTTAGTCTGGTCTGGCTAACCATTTCCGCCGGGTGCCAAAATGCCCCTCGTCAACATGCTTGAAGCCAAATCGAACCTGTCACGGCTGGTGGATGCGATCGAAACCGGTGCCGAGGCTGAGATCATCATCGCCCGCAACGGCCGGCCGGCCGCTCGGTTGGTCGCGATTAAACCCCCAATGACCGGCAAGCGGATCGGTGTCGCCAAAGGCAAGTTTGCCATCCCTGACGACATAGACTCCGATAATTCGATGATCGAGGATCTGTTCACTGGCAAGGTCCGGTGAGGCTGCTGCTCGACACCCACGTCGCACTATGGGCGATTCTCGGCTCGGCTCGATTGTCTACCCAGGCCCGAGACCTGATCGAAGATCCTGAAAATCAGATCGTCATCAGCACGGCCACCATCTGGGAGATCGCCATAAAGCATGGCCTCGCGAGAGGGTCTCCGGGCGACATGCCCATATCCGCGCAGGAAGCCATTGGGTACTTTCGTGAGGCGGGCTTTGAACCGCTGGACATTTCCTCCACGCATGCGGCTGCTCTCGAAACCTTGCCGCCCCTGCACGGTGATCCATTCGACCGTATTCTGGTGGCCCAGGCTTTGGCAGTGCCGCTGCGATTGGTAACCCACGATGCCAAAGTGGCGGCTTACAGCGATCTCGTCATCAAGGTTTGACGACACACCAGCAAGGTCGCCGATACCCCGTTATTCCGGAATGATCCCGCCATCCACATTGTAGTTTTGTCCGGTAATGTTCCTCGCCCCCGGGGATGCGAGGAACACCGCCATCGCGGCGATATCCTCCGGCTCGTTTGCGCGCCGCAACGGAATATCCGCCACTCGGAGACGTTCCATTTCCTCGACGGTGACCCCCGCTTCCCTCGCCCGCACCGCCAGATTGTCGTTCGACAGTGCCGTCCGTGTTACACCTGGGCAAATCGAATTCACGTTGATGTCGTATTTCGCGAGTTGCTGGGATGCCGTCCGGGTCAGACTGATCACCGCCCCCTTGCTCGCGGCATAAGCGGCGTTGGAGGTGCCGGCATAGCCTTTCCCCGCGATTGAGGCGATGTTGATGATCCGGCCCGATCGTTTCGGGATCATCTCTCGCGCCACACGCTGCAGGCAGAAGAACACGCCTTTGGCGTTCACTCGATGGATCCGGTCCCAGTCCGCTTCGGTCAGCTCCATGATGTCGGCGCGCCGTGTGACGCCGGCGTTGTTCACCAGGATATCGATCTGGCCGAACGCCGCCAGCGCCTGCTTCACCATGTTGTCGATCTGGCCGAGATCACCCACGTCCGTCGGCACCGCGGCGGCGCGACGCTGGAATGCGGCGATCGCATCGACCGTGGCCTGCGCACCCGCCGCATTGATATCAGCGACGACCACCTGAGCGCCCGCCTCAGCCAGAGCCAGGGCGCATGCTTTGCCAATTCCGGACGCCGCACCGGTGACCAGCGCGACCTTGCCGTTGAGTGTCATGTTTTGCTCCCTCGCGGGGTCAGACTTTCGCGGGTTTCACGCCATGCGCCGCGAACCAGGCTAGCATGCGCTTCCACCCGTCCTCAGCCGCGTCCTTGCGATAACTGGGCCGGTAGTCAGCGTTAAAACCGTGCGGGGCATCGGGGTAGACGACGATCTCGACGATCTTGTGGGCCGCTTTCGCCTTGGCTTCGGCGGCGTGGACGTCGTCCACTTTGATGCTCGCATCCTGGCCGCCGTACAGCCCGAGCAGCGGACATTTCAACTGGTCGGCGCCATCGGTGGCGGTCTTTGGCTGGATGTCGGACGTCGGGTTCAGGACCGGCCCATACCAGGCGACCGCCGCCTTCACACGCTTGTTGTTCTCCGCGATCAACCAGGTCTGGCGCCCGCCGCGGCAAAAGCCTGTCACTGCCACATGATTGACGTCGCCCTTGTTCTTGCCGGCCCAGGTAATGGTGGAGTCGGCATCGGAGAGGTATTGGGCGTCAGGGGCCTTGGAGATCACGTCTTTGATGATTGTCGGGATGTCGGTCATCTTGGAAAGATCGCCAATTCGCGCGTAATACTCGGTCGCCACGGCAAGGTAGCCAACTTTCGCGAGGCGACGGCACAAATCCTTGATGTGCTCGTGCACGCCGAAGATCTCTTCGTTCACGATCACGATCGGAAAATGCGTGCCCTTGGCGGGACGGGCGTAATAGGCGGGGAGTTCGCCATCCGAGGTCGGGATTTTGGCTTCACCGGCATCCAGCCCATTGGTATCGGTGGTGATTGTCTGTGCCTCGACCCGCTCGACGGCCAATGTGAAGCCGCTGATCAGACCGGACATCATGAGCCCGCGCCGCGCGAGCGGATAGTCGCGCAGGCCGAGCGTTTCCGTGAAGTCATTCATATTGAACCTCCCCTTTTGGTGGCATGAGTGATGTTACTTGCGCGCACGGGCGCGCGGACCGGACACACAGAGCCTCGGCAATCAGCTTGCCTTGTCCTTTGTCGCTTTGGCATCGTTCGCCGCGACCGGCTTGAGCACCGTCGTGATGGTGTCCCGCAGCACCGTGACGCGGATGTCTTTGGCGATCTCCACCTCGATCTCCTGTGAGGGAACCTGCTTGCCATCCTTATCCTGCACCATCGGCACACGCTGCACCGTGCCGAGAATGCCTCCGCCGGTGACGACGCGGTCGCCGCGGCGGACAGCCGAGATCATGTTCCGCAGTTCCTTTTGCTTCTGCTGTTGAGGCCTGATCAGCAGGAAGTAGAACACTCCGAAGATCAGAAGCAGGGGCAGGAACTGCGCCACCCCGCCCGCGCCACTGAACATATCGCCCAAACCCTGGGCATAGGCGGAGGTGATAAGCATTACCGGGGTCCTTGCGGTGAACGGACCGGGACCATACTTTCCGCGCCCCTTTCGTCAAGTTGTCTGGAATTCGTGATGGATGACCGCACTCTCGGCTTGCTGGCCCGTTTGACGGAGGCGCTGGAGCGGATCGCTCCCGCCCCTGCCCCGCCGGTCGACCTTTACGCGGCCGAGGCGTTTGTCTGGCATCCGTCGCCCGCCCAACTTGCGCCTGTGGAACACGTGTCGCGTGTTGACATTGGCCTGTTGAAAGGCGTGGAACAGCAGAAGGCCATCCTGCTGGCGAACACGTTGCGCTTCGTTCGAGGTCTGCCCGCGAACAATGCGATGCTCTGGGGCGCGCGCGGGATGGGCAAGTCCTCGTTGGTCAAAGCCGTGCACGCGGAGGTGAACGCGCGGCACCCGGGCTGCATGGTGCTGATCGAGATCCACCGTGAGGAGGTCCGCTCGCTGCCGTCACTGTTGAACCTGCTGCGGGGCAGGGCGCGGCGCTGCCTGATCCTGTGCGACGATCTGTCGTTCGAGAAGCAGGATTCCGACTATAAAGCGCTGAAATCCGTACTGGATGGCGGAATCGAGGGACGACCTGACAATGTGCTGTTTTACGCGACCTCGAACCGTCGGCATTTGATGCCACGGGACATGATTGAAAACGAACGCTCGACGGCGATCAACCCGTCCGAGGCGACCGAGGAGAAGGTTTCTTTGTCAGATCGTTTCGGTATCTGGCTGGGGTTCCATAATTGCGATCAGGAAACGTATTTCGCGATGGTGGAGGGTTACGCCGCGAGCATGAAATTGCCGATTTCAGTTGAGGATTTACGGGCGAAAGCGGTGGAATGGTCGGTGACACGCGGCGCTCGGTCCGGTCGGGTCGCCTGGCAATGTATTCAGGATATAGCTGGGCAGTTGGGCGACACGGCTTAACGGCTTGTTCACGTCTGGGGCTTAAAATTCAATGACCGGCGGGAGCGACCCCGCCGGCCAACCAGAACGGAGAACAAGATGACGTACCATCTTCTCCTCCTGTTGCTGATCGTGGTGATTCTTTTCCGAAAAGTCAAGATCACCATAGAGACGCGATAGGGGCGGCGGGCCGGTCCGTTCGCGGATCGGCCTACCCCTGGCGGTCCAACAGCTGTCCAGCGGGGTCAATGGCGGCTCATGAATTCGCTCGGCGCGACCCCCAATACCTGCCGGAACGCATGGCCAAACGCCGCTGCGCTGGAAAAGCCAAGCTGACGCGCCACCGACGTGATTGACGCGCGCCCGCTATCCAGCATCTCAACCGATGCCAGGATCCGCGCCCGCTGCCGCCACTCCTTGAACGTCAGGTCGGTCTCCGCGGGAAACAGTCGCGTGATCGTCCGTTGCGATGCTCCGGCGGCGCGAGCGAGATCCCCGAGTTCACGCGCTCCGGAAGGCTCGGCCAGCACCATTTCGGCGACGCGGCGCGCTCGCGGGTCGGCTGGCATCGGCATGAAAGTCGTCGGGTTCTCTGCTTCGACCAGTTCGAACAAGGCCAGCCGGGCCAGGAGATCCATCCGCCGCTGGTCCGTGCCTTCCACGAACATCGCCAGCACCAGTTCTCGCAACAGCGTGCCAACCGCGACAACGAACGTCCGATTCAGTCTTGGCTCCTCAGGGTGCGACGCAAGCCATGCGGGTGACAGGTAAACCGAGCGCATCTGAAGATCGGTCAGCATGTCGATCCCATGCTCCAGCCGCGGAGGTAACCAGACAGCGCGACGCGGCGGCACCAGCCAGCGGCCCTGCGGCGTCGTTACTTGCATGACGCCACTTGAGGCGAACAGCAGTTGCGCCTCGCGGTGCGCGTGCAGGCCGATTTGGGTGCCGCGGCCCTGAAACCCGGGCAGGGCGGCGACACCTCGACCGGCCAGAGAAAATCTGGAATCAGACAAATTTGGCGTATCCACGATGTAAGTTGGCCACACGTCGAGGAAAGGCCAGTCTATAACACCTTCAGCCTCGAGAGGACAAGGAAACCGTACCCATGAACCGTCCAGCAACCGTGACCGGCTTCATCAATGCCGGTCATTTCATCGACCACTACGCCATGCTGGTGTTCGCGGCCGCGGTCATCGTGATGGGTCCCGCGCTTGGGATGAGCTATGGGGAGGTGCTGCCCTACGCGACACCCGGCTTCGTCGCGTTCGGCGCGGGTTCGCTGCTGACCGGCTGGCTCGGCGACCGCTGGAGCCGCCGCCATATGATGGCGATTTTCTTCCTGGGCATCGGCGCCTCGATGATCGCGGTGGGACTGGCGCGGACACCGCTGGAACTTGGAGCGACGTTGTTGGCGGTCGGGCTTTTCGCCTCGATATATCATCCGGTCGGCACAGCAATGCTGATTTCCTACGCTGACAAACTGGGCCGCCAGATTGGGATCAATGGATTGTGGGGCAATCTGGGAGTCGCCTCGTCCGCCGTCGTGACCGGCGCGGTCGCGCAATACCTGGGCTGGCGTTCCGCGTTCATTTTGCCGGGGTTGGTCTCTATCGCCCTCGGCATCGCATTCATGAGCAGGGTTCGGCACGAGGTTCGGACCGGCCACAAACAGGCGGCAGCGGGCGCTCGCGTATCAAAGGACATGATGT
>JBEKGV010000028.1:0-13013 GCA_050012615.1 Acetobacteraceae bacterium
AAGGCAGACTCTTCGGACCTCGTCGCCTGGGTCGAACGAGCCGGTGAACGATGCCGCATCACCAATTAAGGAAAGGATTCGTCTCCCGTTCCGCGCCGATCGTCGAACCTGGCCCATGACCACATAGAAATGAGACATCGTCCCCGAGCGGAAGCAGCTTCGTCTTGATCGCGTTGATCAGAGCGCCGCGGTCGCCATATGGAAAGTCTGTCCGGCCGATCGATCCCTGAAACAGCACGTCGCCCACCAGCGCGAACCGCGCCTCGTGGTTGACGAACACGAGGTGTCCTGGCGTATGCCCCGGGCAATGCAGAACGTCGAAGCGATGCGGACCCAGAACGACCGCGTCACCTTCCTGGAGCCACCGGTCGGGCGTGACATTGCGTCCGTCGAAGCCGTATTTCGCCGCCTGCACGGCGATGCGCCGCAATAGAAAAGCATCCCGTGAATCCGGTCCCTCGATCGGAACGGATCCCGCGTCGGGGCGTCCACGTAACGCCTCGGCCAGGGCGGTTGCCCCGCCCGCGTGATCCAAATGCCCGTGGGTCAGCAAAATCCGCTCGACCGTGACCCCGGTCTGATCGATCGCCGCCAGGATCCGGTCGACGTCGCCGCCAGGATCGACGACCAGCGCCTGCTTCGAGGCATCGTCCCAAATGATGGCGCAGTTTTGTTGGAATGGCGTCACCGGAACGATGGCGCCGCGCAACCTGGGGCCGGCATCGGCTGACATCAGTGCAGTTTCGGCGACTTCAGAAAGCTCACGCGATCGGCCGAGCGAACGCTGATCCGACGCGGCGTATCATCGCGCTCGATGCGCAACCGGACCTCGGCCCCGGCGCTGCCGGAAGCCCAGACGCGACGCCAGAGGCCGGCGAGGTCGGGAACCTCATCGTCGTTCACCGTCAGGATCTTGTCGCCGGCCCTCAGGCCCGCCTGCGCCGCGGGGCCTGCCTCGGACAGGCCACCGACGACGATCGAGTCACCTGATTCCGTCGCGTACATTCCCAGCCAGGGCCGCGCCGGCCTGTTGACCCGGCCAAACGTCAGCAAGTCCTTTAGGATTGGCCCGAGCAAGCCGATCGGCACGACCATGTTCATGTCAAGCCGCCGCCCCTTCCCGTCCCCCTGCTGCAGGATCAAAGAGCCGATCCCCATCAGCTTGCCGTCCGTGCCGATCAGGCCGCAGCCGCCCCAGAATGGATGCGCCGGGCCGATGAACAACGCGTCGTCGAGCACATACTCCCAGTATCCCGCGAACTCCTGCCGGCCGACGATCCTGGTCTCGATGGCATGATGCCGCCCGCCGCCGGCCGCGAAGATAACCTGATCTCCGACCTTCAGACGGTCGGAATCGCCCAGGTCGAGGTGCGGCAGGGTGAGGTGGCCAAGCGCCTGCACCAGGCCGAAGCCGGTCTCCTGGTCGAAGGCCAGCGCATGGCCCGGCACGACCTGGCCGTCATTCGCGGTGATCCAGATCGTCTCGGCCTCAGTGATCAAATAGCCGATCGTCGCCACCAGCCCCTTGTCGTTGATGACGACCCCGCTGCCGGCCCGCTCGGTGCCCAGAGTATTGGCGGTGAACGCATCCACCGGCACGTATGTCTTCAGGCTGACCACGGCCTTGAGCGCACGTTCCAGATCGAACGAATAATCGTCCGGATCCGGCCGAAGATTACGCGGAATCTCCCAATCCTGGTTCTTCATGCCTCGCCGCCTTCCCTGACTGGGCCGGTCCTTGGGGGGATCACCGTTCGAAGGATCATCGCTCATGCGGGAAGCATAGCAGAGGTTGGGGCGAATCACGCAATGTCATCCCTCCCGGACGTGACCCTTCGACACCGGGCGATAGTGTCGAATTTAGCTCGGTCGTGCAATTCGCCCAGTGCGATCCAGCGACATTTCGATTGACGCCGCGTCGCGAAATTATCGGTGATTGTTACGGCGCCAGGCGGCAACTTCCTCCGGGGTGAGCTGGAACCCGCCAATGATGCCATAAGCGGCACCGGATTTCTGGGGCGTGACGGGAATCTCCATTCGGATCTCGTTGCTCACCGCCTGAGCGGTGTCCACGTTGTGAGCAAATACCACCGGCAGCGAAAACAGCTTTTTGTCCCTCACCCCGCCCTCATCAGTGACGGCGATGAACACCGGGACCGTCAGTGCGTCACCTTCCATGGCAGGCCCACGCGTCGCATCGACGACGACCTGTGCCGTCGCTACGATCGTGTTCTTGGTGTCCCCTGGTTCACACTTGCCGACGACGTTGCTGATCTGTGCCTGAATGACGAGGTCGCGATAATCCTGTGCACCGGTGCGATAGCGAGTCAGTTCGGCGAGGGGCTTCACCAGCCCAGGAATCGGGCATGCGGGTGCGAACTGGTCCCTGGCGGGGCCGCAGGAACCAAGCGCGAGCGCGGCCAGCAGTGGGGGAACGGCGCAGCGACCGAGGCGGACCAGGCCATTACCCATCTTGAGGATCATCTAAAGCGCGGCGCGGAGATATTGGGACGGTACTTCCGGCTTCACGCCCAGAGCTTTCGCCGCCCGTAGCGGCCATGCCGGATCGGCGAGCAAAGCGCGCGCCATCAGCACCACGTCGGCGCGTCCGTTCGCCAGGATCTCGGCGGCATGGGTCGGCTCGGTGATCATCCCGACCGCACCGGTCGGGATTCCGGCACGATGCCTGATCGCATCGGCGAACGGTACTTGGTAGCCTGGGTGCAGCGAGGGAATCTTTTGGTCGTTCGACATCCCACCTGACGAGCAGTCGATCAGGTCCACATCGCCCCGCGCCGCGATTGTCTTCGCGACTTCGACGACGTCGTCGATCGTCAGACCGCCCGCGATGTAGTCGGAGCAGGAAAGCCGGACCCAGAGCGGCAGATCGGTTGGCCATTCGATCCGGATAGCGTCCAGTGTCTCCATCAGGAACCGCGATCGCCCGCCCAAATCACCGCCGTAGGCATCGTTGCGATGATTGGAGATCGGCGAGAGGAAGGAGTGCGACAGGTAGCCATGCGCCGAGTGCAGCTCCAGGACTTTGAACCCTGCCTCTCGCGCCATGCGGGCGGCGGCGGCGAACTGCGAGGCGATACCGGCGATCTCCCCGGCCGAGAGAGGATGCGGATCGACCGCGCCCGCGACCATGGGGATGGCGCTGGGTGCGAGCGGAATCCAACCGCCATCCTGGGGCGGGATCGGCTTGCCGCCCTCCCAGGGCACCTGACAGGAGGCTTTGCGGCCTGCATGCGCGATCTGGATGCCCGGGACCGAACCGCATTTGACGATGACCGCGGCGAGCCGTGTCAGTAGCGCCTGGTGCTTTGGAGCGTACGCTCCGAGGCAGCCCGGGGTAATGCGGCCAATGGCGGATACATGGGTCGCCTCCGCCATCACGATACCGGCGCCGCCGGCTGCTTTCGCGCCCAGGTTCTGGATGTGCCAATCGTCGCCAAGGCCGTCGACGGCGCTGTACTGGCACATTGGGGACACCACGATGCGGTTCCGCGCGGTGACGGAGCGGAAGGTGATCGGCTGGAACAGCAGCGGAGTCGGCATTCTGGGCGTTTTCCTGGGTTGGATGGTTTTGTTGCCGTCCGGCGGCACCACGGCTAGATGCCTCGCATGAATATCCTGTCGATTCAGTCCTGGGTTTCGTACGGCCACGTCGGTAATGCCAGTGCCGTCTTCCCACTGCAACGTCTCGGCGCCGAGGTCTGGTCGATCAACACCGTCCAGTTCTCCAATCACACCGGCTACGGGCACTGGACCGGACAGGTTTACTCGGGTGAGTCGGTGCGCGAGCTGGTCGATGGGATCGAGGCGCGCGACGTGCTGCGGCACTGCGACGCGGTGCTGTCAGGCTATATGGGCGACGCGGCGATCGGCGCCGCGGTGCTGCATGCGGTGGACCGGGTGCGGGAGGCCAACCCCGATGCGGTCTATTGCTGCGATCCGGTGATCGGCGATACCGACACGGGCGTCTATGTACGAGCTGGCATCGAGGAATTCCTGCGCGATCGATCGCTGGTTCAGGCTGACATCGCGACGCCCAACCGGTTCGAGGTGGAGCGATTGACCGGCCTCGACTGCTCGACCCTGGAACTGGCGAAAGCCGCGATAACCCATCTCGCGGCGGGAATGCGGGAGGGCGGCCCGCGCTGTGTGCTGATGACCAGCCTGGAGACGGATACGACGCCCGGTAATCACCTCGACATGATGGTCGCGGAGGCCGGCGCGTTCCATCTGCTCCGAACGCCTCGGCTGCCCGTGTCGGTGAACGGCGCTGGCGACACGATCGCGGCTCTGTTCCTGTATCATCGGTTGCGCACCGGCAGTGCTGTCGCGGCGCTGGAAGCGGCGGGGTCTTCGGTTCACGGCCTGCTGCGCCGGACGGCCGAGGCGGGATCGCGGGAAATCCAGTTGGTCGCGGCGCAGGAGGAGTTCGTGGCGCCCTCACAGGTATTCCGCGCAACATCGTGCTGACGGGTTCGGCCAAAGCGAAAACCCCGTCGCCGGCTATGCGGCGCGCACCTCGTTTAGAAACTCGTCGAGTTGACGCTTCAGCGACTCGCCATTTCCGGAGAGTTCGCCGGCCGCGGTCAGCACCTGTGCTGCCGCGAAGCCTGTCTCGCTCGCCGCGTCGTTCACGCCTGAGATGCTGTATGTGACCTGCTGTGTCGCCTGAGCCGCCTGATCAACGGAATGGGCGATCTCCCGCGTCGCGGCGCCCTGCTGCTCTATCGCGGCGGCGATTGTCGTGGAGGTCTCGTTTACCCGGCCAATGGTCTCGGCGATCGCCTGTATCGACCGCGCGGAGGTTCGCGATGCGTCCTGGATCGCCTTGATCTGCTCGCCGATTTGCTCGGTCGCCCTGGCGGTCTGATTGGCCAGGGCTTTCACCTCCGACGCGACCACGGCGAAGCCCTTGCCGGCATCACCGGCTCGCGCCGCCTCGATCGTGGCATTGAGCGCCAACAGGTTCGTTTGTCCAGCGATGTCGCTGATGATTTTCACCACATCGCCGATTTTCACCGCGGCATCGGTCAGGCTGCGCACTTGTTCGTTCGATTGGCTGGCCTGGAGGACCGCGTCCCCGATCATGCCACTCGACCTTGCCACCTGCTCGCCGATCTCTCTGATCGAGGCGGAGAGTTCCTCGGTCGCGCTCGCGACGTTATGAGCGTTCGCCGTGGCCTCTTCGGACGCGACGGCCACGGTCGATGCTTGCCGTGTCGTCTCTTCGGACGTCGCGGCCATCGACTGCGCGGTCGATTGAAGCTCGGTCGCCGCCGCCGCTACGGCCTTGACGACGCCCCCGATGTTGGATTCGAACCTGGCAGCCAGATCGAGCACCGCCGCACGGCGTTCCTCGGCCGCACGCTGCTTACGCAACTCCTGCTCCACCTTGAGACGTTCTGTCTCAATCATGCTGTCCTTGAACACCAGCACCGCCTTCGCGATCGTGCCAAGCTCATCGGATCTTTCGCTGCCCGGGATTGTCACCTCGGTGTGGCCGGTGGAGAGATAGTTCATCGTCGCTGTAATCGCGGTCAAGGGGCGCGACAGGCCGCGTCCAAGCATAAGTGCGAGGAAAACCCCGGCCAGGAGAATCACGGTAACGCCAAGGATCAGGTTAAATCGGACACTCGCGGCGGCCGCTTCGTACTCTGTCGTATCCTTGATCACCTCCAGCACCGCGACGGGCTGGCCGGCGTAATTCCTGATCTGACCTACATATAGTGCGACGGGGCGGCCATCGAGCGTGCCGTCCCTACGCAATGCTGTCCCATCGAGCACGCTTTTCATTTCGGCTCGCGTCGCGATCGCACCGTCACCGAACGTCGAGGCAAGCACCTTGAACGTGCCGTCGTCGATGCCATGCACCGCGAGATCGACGCCGAAACGCCGTTTCTCGCGCTCCACCAACTCCTTGCCGAAATCGACGCCAATGTCCGCGACCGCGATACTCTTGCCGTCGTGCATAATCGGAGACATACCGAAGATGCCGAGCGACAGGCGGCCTTGCTCAACGCCGACGACCGGGTGGCCCGTCTTGTTCGCGACCACGATGGTGTTGCGGCGGCCCGACAGGTCCTCGCCAAAAACGTCAGGATACTGAACGTGCACAAACCCGATCGCCGGCGGAAGAGTGACGTTCATCAACGGCATTCCCTGGGCCTTTAATGCCTTCTGAGCACCCCCAAGCAACGCCAGCATTCCTTTTCGATCGCCTCTTGCAACGGCATCCTCGACCGGAGGCAGCGCGGCGATGACAGTGCTGACCGCGAGTGCCGCGCGCCCTTCATAGTCGAGCGAAGCGATAATGCTATCGTATTCAACTTTGAGCTGCTGGTCGAGCGCCAGCCGCGTCAATGAGCGTTGCTGAGAAATGGAGAAGGTTCCCAGGATTCCACAGCTCGCTGCCATGATCGTTGAGATCGCCAGGATCAGGCGTGCGGATATCGAGCGGAATCTGAACATGGGGTGCCTCTCAATTCGTCGAGATGCGGAACGACGGAGTGTCATACAGAAGCATTAACATCGTGCTAATTTGCGGCGAGCAGCGAAGTCGGGACGCGCGTTGAGGCGTCGTAATATCGTTCCAGGAATCGAAGCCCCTCCGAACCAACGCCGTGCTGCGATGGCGACTGCCCAAATGACTGACTCTTCGGCACAGTCGTCACTCGGGTCATGGCCGGCCGGCCGAGCCGGCCATCTGTCGCCGCACAGTGCCGCGACAGGTGCGCCGGACGATCCCCCGATCAAGTCAGGGGAGGGAGATGGCGTGTTCAGTGACAGTGCCGCCAGGTCGTTCAATCCGGCGACAGGTATCAAAACTGCCGGATCCTATGCCAGCTGGAGCTGTTCGACTATGCGGCGCGCACTTCGCTTAAGAACTCGTCGAGTTGACGTTTCAGCGACTCACCGTTTCCGGACAATTCGCTGGCGGCGGTCAGTACCTGCGTCGCCGCGGTCCCCGTCTCGCTCGCCGCCTCGCTCACGCCTCTGATACTGCTCGTGACCTCCTGCGTCGCCTGGGCCGCCTGGTCGACCGAACGGGCGATCTCCCGCGTCGCCGCGCCCTGCTGCTCCACCGCGGCCGCGATCGTCGTCGACGTTTCGCTGACCCGGCCGATGGTCGCGGCGATGCCCTGTATCGAGTACGCGGAAATTCGCGAGGCCTCCTGGATCGCCTTGATCTGCACGCCGATTTGCTCGGTCGCCTTGGCGGTTTGATTGGCCAGAGCCTTCACCTCGGATGCGACGACCGCGAAACCCTTGCCCGCGTCGCCTGCTCGCGCCGCCTCGATCGTCGCATTGAGCGCCAGCAAATTGGTCTGCCCCGCGATATCGCTGATGATCTTCACCACGTCGCCGATCTTCTCAGCGGCTTCCGTCAGCCCACGCACTTGCTCATTCGAGCTGTTGGCCTGTTGCACCGCCTCCTTGATCATTCCGCTCGACTGCGAGACTTGCTGGCTGATCTCTCTGATCGAGGCGGACAGTTCCTCGGTCGCGCTCGCGACGGTATTGGCGCTCGTCGTCGCCAGTTCGGACGAGGCCGCTACGGTCGAGGCCTGTCGCGTCGTCTCTTCCGAAGTCGCCGCCAGTCCCCGCGCGGTTGATTGCAGCGTGATCGCGGCCGACGACAGGGTGTTCACCAGCGTGCCCATCTTGACTTCAAAGCCCCTCGTCAGCGCGGTCAACGCGGCCGCGCGTCTGTCCTTGGCGTTATGCTGTTCCGCCTCTGCCGCCGCCAGGCGAGCGGCATCGATCATGCTTCTGCGAAAGACGTCGACCGCCTTCGCCATGGTGCCGAGTTCGTCGGGCCGCTCGCTCCCAGGGATCGCAACCGTTGTGTCACCGCTGGAGAGACGGTTCATCGTCGCGGTAATCGCCGTCAAAGGTCGTGACAGGCTGCGTCCGAGAGCGAGCGCCAGCAAAATGCCCACGCAAAGAATTGCCGCCATGCCAAGGATGAGGTCGCGTTGGGATTCCCATGCGACGGCCTCGTATCTGGTGGTATCCTTGACCAACTCGATGACCGCGACGGGCCGGCCGCTGTAATTCTTGATGTGGCCGAGATAGAGCGCGGCGGGATGGCCGCCGAAACTAGCGTCGCGGCGCAATTCGGTGCCGTTGAATGCTGTCCTCAGTTCGTCCGGCGTGGCGATCCCGCCCTCGCCAAGGGTCGAGACGACTGTCTTGAAGGCGGTGCCGTCGAAGCTGTGCACCGCGAGATCGACGTCGAAGCGCTGCCTCACCCGGTCGACGAATTCCTTGCCGAAGGCGACGCCGACATCGATGACAGCGAGGCTTTTGCCATCCCGCATGACCGGTGTCGTGGCGTAAGTGGCAAGCGCGTCGGGGCCCATTTCGACGCCGACCAGCGAATTGCCGGTCTGGTTCGCGAGGACGACGGTAGGTCGGCGGGCGGAGATGTCGTCGCCGTGCGTCCCGGGGTCGAGCGGCCGCAGGAAGATGGTGGCCGGCGGCAGGATGATGCCAAATCGCGGTATGCCTTGTGACCGAAGTGTGGTCGCCGCTCCACCGAGAAACGCCACGAGCGAGTCACGGTCCCCTTTGCTGATGCCCTCCGCGACCGGGGGCAATGCGGCGATGACGCCGCCGACCGCGCGTGCCGTGCGCCCTTCGTAATCGATCGAGGCGGCGACGCTGTCGAATAGCAATCTCAGCTGCTGGTCGAGCGCCAACCGCATGACCGACCGCTGCTGCACGATCGAAAAGGTCCCCAGCACCCCGCAGGTGGCAGCAATAATCAACGAAATCGCCAGGACGAGACGCGCGGAGATCGTTCGAAATTTGGGCATGCGGAGCCTCGACAATCATGCGGACAGTGGCCGCAGGACTCGCACACATGCATGAACAAGCGGTTAACTTACCCGAGAATACCCGACGACCGCTCGACGTTTCGCGAGATCGTTCAGGCCGCCAGGAAATCCATCGCGGCATCCACGCCGCCTCTGCCGTGCGGCACATTGTTGATCCGCAACGCCATCTCGACCGCGGTCAGAGCACCCAGCAGCATGGGTTCGTTTAAATCACCGAGATGTCCGATCCGAAAAACCTTGCCGCCCAGTACACCAAGACCGCCGCCGAGGGAGACGTTGAAGCGATAGCGAGCGGTATGACGGACCGCCTCCGCGTCATGGCCTTCCGGCATCAGAATGGCGGTCACCGAATCGGAGTAACGCGTGGGATTGAGGCAGTACATCTGCGGGCCATCGTTGCCAGCCCAAACTTTGACCGCCCGGCGGGTGGCCTCGGCGAGACGGGTGTGACGAGCGACGACGTTGTCCAACCCTTCATCTTCCAAAAGACGTATCGATTCCTGCAAGCCGTAGAACAGGTTCACCGGCAGGGTGCCGATGAAGCTTTTTTGCGGACGTTTCGCCATCATCGTCCAATCGAAATAATGCCGCTTCAGGCCGGCCCGCGCGTGCGCTTCCATGCCTTTGTCTGAGACCCCGGTGAAGCTCATGCCGGTCGGCAGCATCAGGCCCTTCTGGCTGCCGCCGACGACGCAGTCGATCTTCCATTCGTCCATGCGAAAGTCGAGCGATCCCAGCGAGGAGATCGTGTCCACCAGGAACAGTGCCTTATGTCCCGTGGCATCGATGATCGTTCGGATCTGATCGACCGGCAGCATCATGCCGGTCGCGGTTTCGTTGTGCACCGCACATACGGCTTTGATGTCGCCGGCGGTATCGGCGGCGAGCGTGTCCCGGAGCGTCCCCAAATCGACACCCATGCGCCGGTCGGCGCTCAGGGTGCGGACGTTCAGCCCATGGCCCAATCCCATCTCGCCCCATTGGTCGGAGAAGAACCCCGTCTCCAGCACCAGGATCGTATCGCCGGGGGACAGCAAATTGGTCAGGCTCGCCTCCCAGGCGCCGTGGCCGGAGGCGTTGTACATGAACAAATGCTGGCTTGTGCGCAGGACACGTTTCACGCCGGCGAACGACTCGGCGTAGACTTCCTGAAAATCCGGGTCATTGAAATCGATGCTGGGCCGATCCATGGCCCGCAGCACGCTGTCCGGGATATTGGTCGGGCCGGGGTTGGCGAAGAACTGGCGGCCGCGGGGTTTGGTCGGGGTCATGAGGTGGTCCTTGTGCGTCCTGTGCCGGGCCCGATAGCACGTTCATGGGTCGGCGGGCGCATCCATCGTCCAAACAGGCGCGTTGTAAAGGTGGGGGTCAGGCGCTTCGCCAACTGGCCGGGCAGCCCGTCCGATAACGACCTGGTTCATCCCCGGTGGTCGCCTGTTCCGCGGCCACTCTGTTTCCGCGGCCCCTCCGCCTGGCTTCGCGCCCTCAGTCGCAGGCGTATTCGTCGTGGCGGCGCGACCAGACGCCCGTCTCGTTGCGTCCCTTTGGGGGGCACGGTCGAGCCACGGGTACATGCCCCAAAGGGCGTCCAGTCCTCGCGAGTAGGTGGAATAGACAGGTACTCCTTGTCGACCCGGACCCACGGCAGCGCCCGACGCTGCCGCGCAAGTTCGTCGCCGCGACGGGTGAGGGCCTTCTCTTCCTTGAGCAACGCGAGGCGGGCAGTGAGCCACTCGTCACGTGTTCCGGTATTGTGGCCGGTCATTGTCTCTCTCCGTCGTGTTTCTCTCCTTCGGGCGGCGCGGCTTCATTCCCAACTGTCGAGCTTGATTTCGTTTGGCCAGGGGCTGCCCTTTCCGGCTTCGAGCAGCGACTTGAGGCTCAGCAGAAAGACCGCCCATTTGGTGCCGCAGTGATGCATGAACTCCACCGGCTCCTTCCAACCCTCGTGTTTGAACAGGACGATGGTCCAGTCGCCTCTCTGATCGAGATCGAAGCTAATCTTCGTGCCGATCCATTCTTCGGGCCCATCGACCACCTGCCACAGCACGCGCCTGGAGGGATCGGCCTCAAGAACCTTCATGTCGAAGCCGCCGTTGCCGAAGCGGAACCGGAGCACGCCGCCGACTTTGCTTTCCCCTTCCGTGGTGCTCGTCCACCACGCGGAGAGGCCTTTGAGCGTGGTCAACGCCTGATAGACGTCATTCGGGGACGACGTTTTGACTCCGACCTTGTGCAGAATATCGGGCATATCCGGTTTCTCCTTCTGGTGTGGCTGTTCGTCACGAGCCAGACATAAGGCCGGAAATGCAAACGATGAGAGTTACAAGTGTGGCGGGATTCCGATGGCCTCTCTGGGCATTCGGGCGTCGCACAGGCCGATTTGGACCGGCGACCGATTGTAGCCGTGATGAGGCTCAGGCTTGCTTCGTAACGGGTCGTGGCTTTGGTTTTCGCTCTGGCGCGGTCCTGTGTTTTCTCTTCGCCGCGACCCGGCGTGCCGCCGCCATCGCCGCTCGCGCCCACGCGAGGAGATCGTCGGGCTCGTCGAGAAGCAACTCCGGCGCACGCCAGAAGGAGAGGTCGATGGCGCGACCCTTCTTTTCGTAGTTGAGCGGCGGGAAGGCCGCAGCTTCCTTGAAGACCGCCCGGTTGCGGTCATCAACCCGAAAGTAGAGCGTATCGTCCGCAACCATCCCGAACATCAGACCGTTGCAAAACACGCCCGTCTTGCCGAACATACGCCGCATCGTGACGCGACCGATTGGAGCGAGCTGCTCGCACAGAAACTCAGCAAATCCATCGCTCGCGACCATCCTCCGCCTCCATCAGGGGTCACCCATGAGCTCTGTCCGCACGAACGCCGCATATTGGGCTCAGGGTACTGGGCTCCAGAACCGGGTCAGTTCTCCGCCACGGACTCTGACATGAGATCTGCCCCGGCCGCCAGAATTGTTCTGTCGTGATGGTCACGAGAGGCTAAAAACCGGCTGCCTTGAGCGATGCGCGGCCCCGCGCGCTACGCAAGGAGATACTGATTGACGTTGAACCCTCGGACGGCCTGGGCCGCCATTCGCGACTTCGGTGCGGTACAGCATCTGGTGCCAATGTGCAGTGAGGAGCAGGGCCGAAGCGATCAAGCTTATCGGTCGCGACTTAAGAAACGATGACGGAGGCGAAGGTGTGGGCTTTAGATGCGACGCGTCTCGCGACTTACGGCCTCGCCACGGCCGCATCGGTCGATTTGGCGAACGCCGGGTCAGGACAGGTGGGCACCACTGAAGCGGCTGGCCATCAGTCTCAGCCAGGGTACCGAATGGAAGGCACTCATCAGCAAGTACATCGGGACCATCCCGCTCAGGGGTGACGCACCATGCACGGCCGGGCAAAGCGCACCCGGCGGGCTGCCGCCATGTACGCCGGTGAGCAGCGCCATGATCGCGAAGGTGGGCGTGGCCGCGAGGCACAGAAAATGGATCGCGCCGTAAGTGGCCCGATGCGACACGGTCGCATGGTCGCGTGAGTCAATCGTATTGGAACATTCCGATGGACCTCCCGCTGTCAGGAGCGCGAGCAGCCCAGGCCGTGCCTTCAGCCATTCCTTGGTTGATACGACCTGGTATCGCATGATCAACCTCCTGTTCGCTGAGGACGAGCAACTCTGGTTGCCCGCCGTGAGATAGATCAGGATCGGGCACGGTGGGAGTGACAAGTGTGGCGGGATTCAGATGGACTCGCTGATCATCGCCGCGGGACGGGCGCTCGCCTCGGGTGATCTCCTGGGCGCATTGAAGCGGGTCGCGCTGCGAGACGACCCGCCCGCGCTCGCACTGCGCGGCATCACGATGGCGCGGCTCGGCGATCTGGATCGAGCGAAGGCCCTCCTGCGAGGCGCGGCACGCGCCTTCGGTCCGAAAGAGGCGGTGGCCCGCGCGAGGTGTGTCGTCGCCGAAGCCGAGATCGCCCTCGTGTCCCGCGACCTGGGTTGGCCCGCCAAGGCGCTCGAAGCGGCGAGGGCGACACTCGAAGCGCACGGCGACCGGTTGAACGCGGCGCATGCGCGGCATCTCGAGGTCCGGCGCCTGCTCCTGATCGGCCACCTCGATGATGCCGAACGTGCCCTCGGCGAGGTCGATCCCACGCCCTTCCCGGCCT
>JBEKGV010000029.1:0-13001 GCA_050012615.1 Acetobacteraceae bacterium
CACTGCGCGTGGGCGATTGTGACGTCACGGGGTTGCCGCGCAAGGCCCAGGCGCTGATCGCGTTCCTGGCGATGCAGCCAGGGCGCCGTGTGTCGCGTGAGGTCGTGGCGGATTTGCTGTGGACCCAGAGCGGCGCGGACCAGGCTCGACATAGTTTGAGGCAGATGCTGGTGGTACTGCGAAGGACCCCAGCAGGCGATCTCGTCCGAGCGGACGCCGATGAACTTTGGATAGAAGCCGGAACCGTCACGGTCGATGCCCTGGCGCTGGAGAAACGCCTGGCGGAAACACATGGCGCGGTGCTGTCATCCTGCGTCTCGGACGTTCAGGGCGGCTTGTTGGAAAACCTCCCCGCGATCTCGCAGGGCTTCGACGAATGGCTGCGGCCTGAGCGGGCGAGGCTCGCCGGCCTCATGGCGCAAACCCTGCGACGGCGCGCTGTCACGCAGATAACGACCGGCGACTACGACGCGGCGGTGGAGACCGCTTCGCGATTGGTTGGCATGGATACCCTGGACGAAGCGGGACAGCGATTGCTGATCGAGGCGCTCGCGCGAGCGGGACGGCGTATCGAGGCGCTGCAACAGTTCGAGATTTGTTCGGACACCCTGCTCACGGAACTCGACATCGCACCTGATGCGGAAACCGTGGCGCTGATCGATCGCATACGTGCGGGGACCTGGCCGCCCAAAGTGAGGGCGCCGGCAACCATTGATGATTCGCCGATCCAGAGTGCGACCAGCGATGCTGCCGATATCGCACCTGAGCCGGTCGCGGTGTTTCCAACGCGCGAGCGCCGCGCCCGGCCTTGGCGCAAAGGAATAGCCTGGGCGGCGGTGCTTCTCGGCGTCATCACGGGTTTGGCTTGTGTGTTCGCTCTGCGGCAACCCGCGGCCCACTCGGCTGGCGTCCTGGTCGCGGACTTCCGCAGCATCAGCGGCGCTCCCATTCAGGGCGGCATGGTCGCCGGATTCGATGTCCTCGTGAAAGTCGGTCTGGCGACGCAACATCATGTCCGGCTGATTGAAGATCCGGCAGGCAGCGCTGGGAGTACTGGGCCGGACTCCGGTCACGCCAGGCCGGACGCCGGCTCACGCTATTTGCTGGAGGGATCGGCGAGTTTCGAAACGAATAAGCTGCACATTACAGCCCGACTGACAGATGTCCGTCAGAATGCGGAACTCTGGTCGAACCGCTACGATGCCCAGATTTCCGACGCTCCCGTTATCGCCGACGACATCGCCAGCCACACGGCGCGAGCGGTCGCCCGTGATCGCGAGACCATCGTGGAGTCGGCGCCCTCACCCTATCCCGGCGGGCCGCGTGCCGCACGAGAACTCGTCGCACTGGGCCACCAGATCGACTATTATTCACCTGGAGCAAATCCGTCCACGCAACAAATTTATCGATTGGCGTGGCAATTCGACAAGAATGATGCCGTCGTCCTGACACATCTTGCCAACAGCGATATCAGAGCAGGTTTGTCCCACGTGCCTGAGGATCGCGCGCCGCTGGAGGAAGCCGACGCCACCCTGCGGCAAGCCATTGAACTTGATCCCACGAACGTCTACGCGCTCTTCAACGTCTGCATATTGCGCCGCGCGCAAGAGCGCATTCCTGAAGCCATGGAATGGTGCAAGCGCACCCTGGACATCGATCCACACAATCCTGGTGCGCTGCGGGAACTCGGTCATGATTTGTTGCGATCGGGAGACGCGGTGCAGGCGATCGCATCATACCGCGCCTCGATCGATGCTTCGCCTTATCTGCCCTTTCGATCCAACGCGTTCAAAGGCCTCGGCGTCGCCTCGCTGGCGCTTGGACGCCACGACGATGCCATCGCATATTTACAGAAGGCCGTGGAGTTGGATGTTTCGAGTATCGACAACGAGCCGCTTTGGCTGGCAGCGGTACTTGAGATGGACGCCAGGCATGACGAGGCCGCGAGATTTCTCCGACAATTCATGGACCGGCATCCAGGGCTGAAGCTCGACGACAATTATCTTTGGTTGTTGCATGCACCGGCTTACGCCGATTGTCGCCAGGAGGTCCTCGCGGCATTGGCCAGCGCGGGGGACAAGCACTAACGCGCCGGAGCCGTTACACCCTCAGCCCCGGGAAGAAACCGGAACATTCCGGCGACGCGCTCCAGCCGACCAAGGCCGGGCCAGGGATGGTGGTAGCCGACGATCGACAATCGATCCGACACCAACCGATCCAGCAGTCGCCGGCGCGTCTTTACACCCAGGTCGCGGTCAGTGTCGTAAAGGCTCTCGGCTTCGGGAAACGTGTAGGACAGCGGATCATGAAAGGCGACATCGCCCGTGAGGCACCAGCCGCCATCGAACAGAAACGCCATATGCCCAGGAGTGTGACCGGGAGTGGCCAGGGCGTGAACGCCGGGGAGGAACTCCTCTTCGTCTCGGATCAGTCGGATACGATCCCGCAACGGCAGAATGTGTTTGTTCACGCCGGCGACACTTCGCGCCGTCCGAGACCCGGACGGTACGGCTGTCCAGAAGTCCAACTCCGCCTGCGACATATACAGCGTGGCGTTTGGGAAGTTCGGCGTGCCGTCATCCCCCATGGTACCCCAGCAATGATCGGAATGCGCGTGCGTCAGCACGACCGCGTCGATTTCGGTTGGAGCAACGCCAGCCTCACGAAGACTGTCCAGCACCCGCCCGCTGTCGGGACCGTAAAGCTTCTCCGACCCCAGACCGTTGTCGAACAAAACCTTCTTGCCGGCGGTTTCCAGAAGTAGACAATTCTGCTCAACGCGGATGCGATCGGTTGGTAACCCGGCGGAGGTCAGAGAAGCAGCCAGTACCGGCGGCTTCGGCCCGATAAAGATCTGTTCGGGCGCGTGAAGCGTAAGCGGTCCGTCCGACACGATCGCCGCATCCATCGTCCCGATCTTAAACCGATGAAACATTATCCGACTCTCTCGCAAGCGGCGGCAAGCCACGCGCGCACCGGCGGTTCCAGATGCGGTCCGATTTCGGCCAAGACGCGCGCGTGATACGTGTTGAGCCACTCCAGTTCCCATGGATCGAGCAACGCCGGATCGATCAGATCGCGATCGAAGGGAGCCAGAGTCAGCGTCTCGAACCGCAGGAAGGGCCGAACGGCGGCAGGCATTTCCGCCGACTGCACGAGCACCAGATTTTCCATCCGGATCCCATATTGTCCAGGCAAATAGTAGCCAGGTTCATTGGACAGGATCATGCCGGCGCCGATCGGAACGGGCCGGGCAAGACGGGAGATGCTGACCGGCCCCTCATGCACCGAGAGATAGCTGCCGACGCCATGACCCGTGCCGTGATCATAGTCGATACCCGCCTGCCATAACGCGCGACGCGCGAAAGCGTCGATATGCGCGCCGCCGACGCCCTCCGGAAACACCAGTGTCGCGATGGCGATATGGCCTTTCAGAACGCGCGTGACATGGTTTTGAACTTCCGCGGGCGCCCTCCCCGGCCCTGTCCATACGGTGCGGGTGATATCGGTGGTGCCGTCGGTATATTGCGCGCCCGAATCGATGAGGTACACCTCATTCGGACGGATCGGACGGTTGCTGGCCTCGGTGACGCGGTAGTGAATGATCGCGCCGTGCTCCCCGGCGCCGGAAATCGCGGGGAAGCTTTCGCCATGAAAGCCTTCGATCGCCTCGCGACAGGCGAACAAGTGATTTGCCGCCGATAGTTCGGTTTCCTTGTCCGACGGCCCGATTTCCGACAACCAGTGCAGGAACCGGCACATTGCCACGGCGTCGCGGGCATGCGCGTCGCGGCTGCCCTGTTGCTCCACCGCATTCTTTTTGGCTTTCGGCAACAAACAAGGGTCGGGGCCGGATACGACGGTTGCTCCGCTCTCGCGCAATCGTTGCGCGAACCAAACTGGCGAGCCCGACGGATCGACCCGCACCGTCTTCCCCTCCAACCGGGCGAGCGCCGCGGGCAACGCATCACGCGCGGCGACCGAGACGGAGTTGCCAAGCCACGCCCGTGTCGCCTCAGGCAGTTTCGCCGGGTCCATGAACAGTTCGGCGCCGCCGTCGGCATGGACCAGCGCGAAGCCAAGCGCGAACGGCGTAAACGGCACGTCGCCACCGCGGATGTTGAATAACCACGCGACCGAGGCAGGGTCGCTCAACACGGCCGTGTCTTGCCTCGCCTCTCGCAACACGGAGGCGATGTCCTGGCGCTTTTCCTCGGCGGATCGGCCGGCGAAGTTCAACCCGTGTGGCGCGGCGGGAGCCTGAGGTGCCGGCGGCCGGTCCGTCCACACCGCATCGATCGGGTTGGTCTCGACAGGGGTCATCGCGATTCTGGCCGCGGTGTAGCGGGCGAGGCCATCTTCGCTGATCAGCCATGGGTCGAAGCCAATCCGTGCGCCTTCGGGCGCGTTCTCGGTGAGCCAGGTCTCCGGCGGCTGCTCGGTGATATGCCGGCGCTCCCACAACGCCCCATCCGTCTGATCGGCGAGTTGCAGCACGTACCGGCCATCGGTGAACACCGCCGCCTTGTCCGCCAGCACCACGGCGAGACCCGCGCTGCCGGTAAATCCGGTCAACCATGCAAGCCGCTCGGCGGAGGCGGGGACATATTCGCCCAGATGCTCGTCGGCCCGAGGGACGATAAATCCGTCCAGACCCCGGCGGATCAATTCGTTCCGCAACGCGGCGAGGGGTGTCTCGGTCATATTGTTCTCCATCTTCCGGCGGCCAGCGGAATTTCATACCAGGGCATGAACGTATGCGTATACCGCATGACCGTCCCAGGATTTTGACGCTTATCCACAGCCGCCGGTTATCCTATGTTGCAATGCACCAAAGCCTGGGGGCGCCACGCCACTTTCGACCGAGCGTTCCACCCGGGTGATTCCTGGAGAGTGAGCCATGAGCGCACCCATGACCAAGAGCCAAATGGCTTTCGAGCTACCGAGGCTGACCTATATCGACACGCGTTGGGAAGAGCCAGCCGTGCAGCCGGAAGTCGTGCCAACGCGCGAGCGTGGTTTCGCCGCCTGGATCGCGGCCCGCGTTGAGGCTTACCGGAACTGGCGCGAGCGGTCGCGGGCGCTCGCCGAACTCCGCACCATGAGTGATCGCGAACTGTTCGATGTGGGCCTGAATCGCGGCGATCTCGGCCGGATCTTTAATGATCGTCTCAACCAGGATCTGCTGGCGCGCGGTCGCACGGCCTGATTCGCAGGGACGCCTCCAACCGGCGTCCCTGCATCCTTCATGGCGGTTGCGTGAGCAGCGCCACTCGCGTCATGAAGTCGGGCGGCTTTCCCGCGGCCAGCATCGGCGCCGCCTCCGCGACCGCGTCCAGGAACGGGACCAGCCAGGTCACGTCCTCTTTGGAAAAATCCCCGAGCACGTAAGGCAGCACACGCTCCTTCGACCCGGGATGGCCGATCCCCATCCGGACGCGCCAGTAATCCGAGGTGCCGAGCTGGCGGTCCATGCTGCGCAACCCGTTGTGCCCAGCGGCGCCGCCGCCAAATTTTACCCGCAGCTTCCCTGGCACCAGGTCGAGTTCGTCGTGGAATGCCGTGATCGCCTCGGTCGGCAATTTATAGAATGCCGCTGCCTGCTGCACCGATTCTCCTGACGCATTCATATAGGTCAGCGGCTTCAAGGCGAGGATCTTCTCACCATCAAGCGTGCCCTCGGCGGTCAATCCTTTGAACCGGCGCCGCCACGGCGAGAACCGATGCCGGATCGCGATGACGTCCAGCGCCATGAAGCCGATGTTGTGCCGGTTCCGCGCCATGCCCGGCTCCGGATTGCCAAGGCCGACCCAGAGCAACATCGCATGACCCCCGCCGTAACGATGACGCCAGAACCGCCGACCGCGAAGGTCAGCCCCGCTTGGCGGGCGCTTTCGCCGGTGCCTTCGCGGGTGCGGCCGCCGGAGCCGCCACTGAAGCTGCCGCGACTTCCTCGATCTTCGTCGGCGGCACGACCGTCGCGATCACGAAGTCCCGATCGATCACGGCGCGAGTGCTCTCGGTTCCCTTCAAATCGTGCCATCGCACGTTGTCATTGAAGTCCAGCGGACTCAGATCGGCGATGAATTGATCCGGAATGTGATCCGCGTCGCAATACACCTCAACCGCGTGGCGCACGACGTTCAGCACTCCGCCGCGCTTCAGTCCTGGGCTGATGCCGTCATTTTCAAAGTGCACCGGCACCCGGACCTTGACGCGTTCGCCGGCGATCAGGCGTTGGAAGTCCACGTGCACCGGTGAATCAGTGACCGGATGGAACTGCACGCCGCGGATCAGCGCGCGGACGGGACCGCCGCCGGTCTTCAACTCGTAAAGGCGAGACTGCCAGCCTGCCCGATGCAACTCGCGCAGCACCTCGCGCGGCTCCAGCGCGATCAGGCTGGGTTCCTGCTTTCCGCCATAAATGACACCGGGCACTTTGCCCTCTCGCCGAGTCGCTCGCGCCGCCCCCTTACCGGCTCGCGCACGTGTCTCGGCCTCGATCGTGACGATGTTGGCCATGGTCTGTCTCCTGAATGACGAAACGCCGGCCTCCAGGGGTGCCGACGAAGTGGCGGCGTTTACAGGACAGGTGAGGCGGCGGCAAGAGGATCAGCCGAAAAGCGCGCGCCGGCGGGCCAGGCTTTCCGCTGGCCAGAGCGTCTTCGAGTCATAGTAAGCCTCGAAGGCCGGCACACCGGGAGGCAGAGCGATCCACGGCAGCTTCGAGCGCGTGTAGATATGCACGTCAGGCGACAGCGCGGCGGGCTCGTCCAGCGTGCCGACCCGCACGAATGTCAGTACTTTCAGCCCGCCGTAGTGGCTCCAGACCGCCGTGCCGCAGCCTGGGCATCGGGCGACTTCGTGTGGCCGTCCGCTGTCCGTCGGCATCGGGAACAGCGTGGTCGCGCCGCTGAGTTGCTCTACCCGGTCGGTTTCGATCAGGGCGTTCAGCACGAAGGCCGAGCCGGTCTGGCGCTGACAATCCTTGCAATGACAGCAATGCACGAAGAGTGGCGCCGACCGCAGCCGGTACCGTACCTGTCCGCAAGCACAGCCGCCTCCCAAGCCGTTTTCCATTTTGTCGTGCCCTTTTTGTTCCCTTATGGGGATATGCAAACCGACGAGCGAATGCAACTGGCGGAGCACATTTTTAATCGCCGCGCGCGATCGGCATCTCCAAGACCACCTTGCCCATCGCCCGCCGGCTCAACACCGTTTCCATCGCTTCGCGATATTCGCTCAACGGGAAGACCTGGGAGGCGACTGGCCTGATTTTCCCCTCTCGGTACCAGGTGAAAATCTGTTCCATCACGCGCTGCATCTCAGGTCCGTGCTTACTGCGCCGGGTGGTGTCGCGGGTCCAGCCGGTATAGTTGCCAAAGTTGAAGCCGAGGACTGCCACATCCTTGACCAGGATGATATTTGCCGGGACCTGCTGGACGCGGCCGCCGGCAAATCCGATCACCAGGATCCGCCCGCCATTGGCGACGCACCTTATCGATAGATCGAACGCATCGCCGCCAATTGGATCGAAAACCACCTCAGCGCCACGCGGCAGCACGGCCCGCAATTCGTCCAACGCGCCGGCCGAAGGGAAGAGAACCGTCCGATCCGCGCCGTGCGACCGTGCCAATGCGAGCTTTTCCTCGGTTGAGGCGGTCGCCACCGCTGTCGCACCAAGCGCCTTCGCGCATTCGACAGCGGCCAATCCCACTGCTCCCGCTGAGCCGTGGATCAGAATCGTTTCGCCCGGTTGAACTCGTGCCCGCTCGGCCAGCGCGGCGTAGGCGGTGCCATAAGAGCCAGGCAGCGCCGGCGCGATCGCGAATGGCAGTTCGTCCGGGAGGCGATAGGCGGTGGTCGCATCGGTGACCGCGTACTCCGCGTGACCGCCCCAGTCCATGTCGGCGCAGACCCGGTCTCCCGATTTGAAAAGCGTGACATCCGAAGCGACCTGATCGATCACCCCGGCAATTTCAGTGCCGGGAGAGAACGGGAGCGGTGGTTTCCGTTGATACCGTCCTTCCGTCACCAGGCTGGTGGCAAATGACATTCCCGCGTAATAAACCGCGATTCGGACCTCTCCCGGGCCTGGTATTGGGATCGGCACGTCCTCGATCTGGAGTTGCTGGTACGGCATCCAGGTTTTGCAACGAACCGCGAGCATGAATCCGATCCTTATTCCCCTGGCAGATCGATCCCGGTCAGCGCCTGCCATACGCGGATCACGAACGCATCGTCTTTCAGGCCCTGCCCGTTCGCCGCCGCGGCGAGGAATAACTGATGCGCCGCCGAAGCCATCGGCAGCGGGAAGGTCAACCCACGCGCCTGGTCCAGCACGATCCCCAAATCCTTGACGAATATATTGACCGCTGACGACGGGGTATCGTCGCCATCCAAAATATGCGGCACGCGATTTTGCCACATCCAGGAGCTTCCCGCCGACTGCGAAATGACCTCGAACAGAGTCCTCGGATCGGCGCCGGCTCGAATGCCAAGTGCCAGCGCCTCGGCCGCGGTCGCGATGTGCACCCCGGCGAGCAGTTGATTGACCATCTTCACTGTGCTGCCGACGCCGATTTCCGAGCCCAGACGCCAGACTTTTGTCGAAATCGCATCCAACACGGGAGCAGCCTTGGCGAAGGCTGCGTCCGATCCCGCGCCCATCACGGTCATGGTGCCCGCAAGCGCGCCGCTTTTCCCTCCCGAGACCGGCGAGTCAACCATCAGGAAACCCGCGGATTCGATCCGCTTGCCTAATAATCGCGCGGCATCGGGCGACACAGTGGAACAGCACAGAATGACGGCGCCTTTGTTCAGTTTGTTCAAGCAACCATTTGGTCCGAACAACACCTCGTCAGTCTGCGCGGCGTTGATCACGAATACGACGACCGCTTCCAGATCAGCAGGGAGCTGATCGGCCGAGCCGACGGTCTTGCCTCCCGCCGCGGCGAATTCGGCGCGCACGGACTCCCGAAGCTCGCACCCGGTCACCTCATGACCCTTGCGATGCAGATTCAATGCGGCGCCCATTCCCATGGAGCCGAGGCCGATCACGCCGACTTTCATTCCGCTTGTCTCCTCTGCCTCATTGGCGAAGATCGCGGAACCGTTCCACCGCCGCGACCAAAGCGCGACGAATGCCCGGTTCCAGCGCTGAGTGGCCGGCATCCGGGACCACCGTCAGGCGCGCGCCATGCCACGCGTTGGCGAGTTCAAACGCTGTCGTCGCCGGACAAATCATATCGTAACGACCCTGCACGATTTCGGCGGGAATGTTCCGTACTCGATCCATGTGCGCGAGCAGCCCACCGGGCGGCAGAAACAGACCGTTCGCGAAATAAAACGCCTCGATTCGCGCGAGGCCCAGTGCGGTTCTGTCCTGTGCGAATGTCGTGATCGTGTCCGGACTAGGCAGCAAGGTACTGCAGGTGCCCTCGAAAATCGACCAGGCCCGCGCGGCGGGCATGTGGACCGCGGGATCCGGGTCCGTCAGCCGGTGCAGGAACGAGCCCAGGATATCATCGCGCTCGTCCTCCGGCAGATGCCCGACGAACTGGGCGTGAGCATCAGGGAAAACCGTCGAGATCCCGTCGAGGAACCAACTCACCTCGGACGGACGACCGAGAAAGATTCCTCTCAGCACGCATGCCGCCACCCGGTCGGCATGCGTCTGGGCGTAGGTCAGCGCGAGTGTCGAACCCCAGGAGCCGCCGAACAGCAGCCAGCGGTCCACGCCAAGATGGGTCCGCAACCGCTCGATGTCCTCGACCAGATGAGGCGTCGTGTTGTTCTCGACCCCGCCCAGAGGCCGGGAACGGCCGGCACCACGCTGGTCGAAGATGACGATGCGCCAGAACCCTGGATCGAAGAAGCGCCGATGCACCGCGCCCGCGCCGGCGCCCGGTCCGCCGTGCAGAAAGAGCACCGGGAAGCCGCGCGGATTGCCCGCCTGCTCCCAGTACATGACGTGCGATGTCGAGAGCGGCAGATAACCGGTCTCGAATGGTCCGATCTCGGGGAAAAGGTCGCCTCGGGGCATCGAACAGGATCGTATAGGCGCGGGCGGAAAGGCGAAACAGGTATTCGCTCCCGCCGCGACGCGGGTTGAATTCAGCCCTCTCGCATTGCCCGGGCTTTTTTCCCGGCGGGCCGGTCCCAGCAGCGCGCAAGCCAGTCTTTCACCGCCGGCCAATGGCTCAGATCCATAGCCAGCCCGCGCCATAGCGCGCCAGCGACGTTAAGGTCGGCGATCGAGAAGGCCGGACCCGCGAGCCACGGCGTTTTGGAGAGAGCGGCATTGAGCACATTCATCGCTGGCTCGACTTCGGCCCAGGCGGCGTCGGCGATGGATTTGTCGCGCTCGGCTTCGGGCAAGCCGGTGGTGTGAGTGACGTAGTTGGCGAGATTGCGGTCCAGCCGGTCGGTCTCCCAAAAGCTCCATTGCAGGGCGAGTGCCTCGTCGCGCGGGTTTGATGGATACAGCGGGCTGTTGTGCTTCTTGGCGAGGTAGAAGTTGATCGCCATGGACTCGTACAGAACGAAGCCGTCGTCCTCGATTACCGGCAGGCGCGCATTCGGGTTCAGCGTCAGAAACGCAGGCGTTTTCGTTCCGGGGGAGCGCGGGAGGAGGTTATCGTGCTCATAGGGAATGCCCAGTTCAAAAGTCATCCACAGAGTGCGCTGGGCGCGAGAACGGGCGGAGCCATGGATGCGGAGCATGGGGTTTCCTCATTTGCGTGGAGGTGAATTTGCACGCGCCGGCAATTTGCCTCAACCCCTCCCGCGGAACACCGTTCAGTGCCGCTACGGTGCGCGCAACTCCCTGGGCTTTCCGGCATCGTCGACCGCGACGAGAACGAACTCGGCCGCCGTCACGCGCACACGCTCTCCTTGGCCTCGACGCAATACCCAGGTTTCCACGCCGAGCGTGATGGATGTGCGGCCGGTGCGGTTGACGTCTGTATAGACGCAGACGACGTCGCCGACTTTCACTGGGCGGATGAAGCTCAGGTTGGACACTGCCGCGGTCACGACACGCCCTTTGGCCTGCGAGGCACCGGTGATCCCGGCAGCCAGGTCCATGAGCGACATGATCCAGCCGCCGAAGATGTCGCCGGCCGGGTTGGTGTCGGCAGGCATCGCGACGGTCCGGAGCGACAGTTCCCCGCGCGGGTGTTGGGCATCCTCAGGCATCGATGACACCTCCTGGTCCGCGCCCACATTTAGCGCCCTCAACGAGGTCGCGCGATAGGCGGCTCTGCCAGGCAGCCCGTCATGGCTGGGCTCGACGCGGCCATCTCTTCCAGCACGTGCGGCAATTGATCGCCGGGAGATCCCCCGATCAAGTCGGGGGAGGCCATGACGTTGAGAGGACAGCAACGAACGGTCAGAATTTAATTCCGTTGGTATTATTCCAGCGGCACCGAACCGGTGTAGCGAATGATGTCCAGGCCGCCGCTCAGGCGATCGTTGGCATAGATGAGCCCGTGCTCATCGACGTATACGTCATTGATTTGGATCGTGTGCGTTGCGTTGCCCGGAGGCGCCGCGTCCACCAGATAGCCGATTTCCACCGGCGCGTACGGGTTCTCGATCGAGTAGGCGCGGACGCCTCCGTTGAAGAAGCTGCCGACCACGGTCTTTGTCAGATGGGCTGCCGTGGCATCCGGCCGGTTCTGGTGGATGTTGTGCGCGCCGAATCGTCCGCCGGCCTCGCACAATGCGCTGAAGTCAGCGGGCGGCGGCATGGTCGATAGCACAACGGGTGCCTTTTCGTTGCTGATGTCCCAGACCCAGTCGCGCTTCGGCCAGTCCTTGCAATTGTTGCCGACGGCTTCCTCGGTCTGAATGGCCAGGTGGCGTGACGGGATCGCCAACACGGTATGCGCGAAGCCCACATTGAGCGACTGCCAGGAGCGATGCGCGATCAATTTCGGATGCGCTTTGTCGGTGATGTCCAGGATCATCCATCCGCCGTCAATCCAACCAACATATAGGCGGTTCGGCTCGCCTGCCGCGATCGTCGGCGTGTGCATGCGAATGCCGGAGTCGAACGGGCTTACCCGCGGAGGCGCCGGTTCTTTATCGCCCACGCGGGTCCCCGGCAGCCACCAGCGGCCGGTCTCCTTTGGGTGGGCCGGATCCGTCAGATCGACGATCATCAGGAACTGGTCGTCCAATTGATTGTGCGGGGTAAAGTCTTTCGCGCCAGTCGATAGGTAAGCGTAAGGACCCTCCGCGTACCACAAATAGTGCACGCCGCGTGAATGTGGCCCGGACGTGTCGAAATGCGACAGTTGCCGCGGGTTGGCCGGATCGGCGACGTCATAAACGTTGATCCCCGCGCCAGGTTGCCCAGGTTTGTCGGTCTGATGCGCAACGGCGAGTGTCGTGCCGGATAAGCCCAGGGAATTGCAGCGCAAATCGGGACCGTCGATCGGAATCTGTTTTACGACCTTGGGATCTTCCGGGTTCGTCACGTCGACGATACTGACGCACATCGGCGCCGACTCGTGCGCGAGGAACAGGATCCGCCGTCCGTCCGGGTACTGGCGTAGCGCCAACCCCTCGCCGCCCTTGCCGGCACCGTTCAGATTGCTGTGCCCGATGACCGTCATGTTGCTGGCTTCCGCCACTTTCGGAAGCGGATCGGCCTGTACGGCGCCGGCGGCGGCCAGCAACAAGCCGGCGAAAACGAATCGTGCTGATATCATGGATGTTCCCCTCTTTTGGGCCGCACGCGGCGGCCATAGCCGCGCTGACGCTAGTGGCCCGAGCGTGGCCCGGTCAATGCGGCTCCCATCAGAGCATGATTGCTTCAGGTTATCGCAATCATGCTCTGATGGGCCGCGTTTGAGGGCGCGAGTCACGCCTTCCGATCAGCCTCAGGCGATCACGCTCCGGTCCCATTGGGGCGCGAAAGCCGGGTTTACCAACCGCTGGTCTTTCGGCAGTGACGCGATGATCGCCCGGTCCTCATCATCGAGCGTGAGATC